>CAZYOE010000045.1:0-8464 GCA_964648725.1 uncultured Pseudobdellovibrionaceae bacterium
ACATTAGATTTTAACTGATTCTGACCACCCTAGCGTGGCCCCCTGATGATTTACTTTAGATCTGCGTTAGCGACATTGGCCTCTTTTCCCGCCATGACCACCTTTCGGAGGTATTAGTGGCCAAAATGAGGATCCATGTGAAAGACCAGAAACAAGTTTTAGAAATGTATAAAAATGGGGTCGGGATTAAACAGATCGTTCGATCACTAACGCTCTCGCGGAACTCAGTCCGCAAAATAGTTCAAGGACTTGATGAGGCAGCCAGTGCTTCGAGTGGCATAAAAATTTGGGCCTGGGGCGGAGTCCAGTGCGTTGAAGCCTTAGGCAATAGTTTTAGGTAAGTCCAAATAAAATAACATTGGAGCTTAGTGTATCCGGGGGGCGGTCCTCTTGAATTCATGACATTGTCGACACTTAGGTTGCTCCGTCCCCCAAAGACAAATCGCATCGGTATCAGCGCCAATCAAGCAGAAATTTGATTGGCCATCCTGCACCAAGTTCTAAACTCGTCCCATTTACCCCGCCATTTTTTCCAAAGTAGTGGTGGCTAAAGTGATACATTCAAATAATTTCAAGACCGCTGAATTCAGCGCCCTTTTTGTACCTAAGTTATAAACAAATTCTGTGTATATTGGATCTACTCAGTCACTTTTGAAATACGTGGTCGTATTCTTCTTGAAGGTTCCCACCAATGCGCAAAAAGTATAATCAGATTATTCGCAAGCCAAGAATTACGCTCAGACTTCTGAACGATAGAGCCTGTAAAAGCATTTTCAAGTGTCACTCCCTTCAGATTTCGGTTCGAAATAAGGAAACCGATTTTATCTCCATGTGTGGTGCTTACTAGCTCTATGATGTTACAAATTTCCTTTATGTCGGAGGTCTCTACCGCTTCATGAAGTATTTGCGCACTTTGATCATAAGATTTAAGGGTATCGGCACCATACAGCCAATGTTTGGAGTAATCGAGAGGGTCCCAATCCTGTAAAACTTTTTGAAGAATTTCCAGTTTTGAAACTCGCCTCCATTCTTCTGTCGATGCAATTTGAGAATCAGTTGTTAGTCGAAAATTAGAATCTTTGTCAGATTGTCTGTTCCACGTTTGTAATAGAGCCCAACCATAAAATCTGTTTTTAGCTTCTGAAATCTGAGTGCGCTCAAGACCTATCGACTTAAATCTCACGGAATCTAGAAAGTCGGTCAGGCGGTCTTCTGAGGTATCCTGTCGAAGAAGATCAAGGATTTCAAATGAGTAACTGTCGTACTCACCAATTTGACCAAGCCCGCCGCCAGAATGAAGTTGTGTTCCTAGTGGATCCCAGAAGTCTAAGACTCTTTGGATCACTTCCAAGTCGGTCATTTTTTTTTGATAAAGTTTCATTTACATGCGGTTTCAACTACCGCTGGAGGTTACTAGTTGGTAGGTCGTCTTAGTTGACCCGAAGTAATCGGTCAATGGCTGCAATAATGACAAAAAGAAGAGGCGGCATTATAAAGAAACAATAACAGGGTATCTCGATAAAACCAAAACAGAAATAGGTTCTCATTTGGAAACACATCACATAAGTATCTAAAAATAAAAAGTATTTTAGAAAACGAGGCTAGAAATTATCAATTTTTTTTAGTGGGAATCCGGCCTAGGATAAATAAAGACTTAAATTAATGGTAACAAAAGATTTTGAACCAAAACTGGAGTTTACTATGCTTTCTATTTACAAAATGATAAAAAATCAAATCATTAGAAACAAAGTTAAATTCAAACATACAACCCCCGCCGGATTAAGCTTTAAGATCGCCGAAACCCAAGCAGAATATTTGGAGGCGGCAAAAATTCTTTATCAATGTTATATCGAAAAGGGTTTTACTAAAGAAAATAGAACTGAAATCCGAATGACACCTTATCATTTGTTACCAACAACAACCGTAATATTAGCACTATGGGATAATGTCATTATTGGAACTGTCTCTTTAATCAGAGATAATCCGCTCGGATTACCATTAGAGAAAATCTTTGATCTCACCGAATTGCGCCAGGGGCAAAATATTATATGCGAAGTTTCATCTTTAGCAATTAAGAAAGAATATCGTGGCAAATCGGGAGAAATGTTCTTTCCGTTAGTTCGATTTCTGTGGAATTACTCAAGAAAATACTTAGTGGCTGACTACTTGGTGATTGCCATTAATCCAATGATGGCCCAACTCTATGAGGCGCTTTTTAACTATAAGTCCTTAGCTAAAGCTAAAGCAGACAAAGACAAATATGAGTTTGCAAATAATAATCCAGTCAGAGGGCAATTTGTAAGCGTGAAGACCGCTTATGATGAAGTTGTTCGATCTTTTTGGTCGAAATCATATTTCCGCAGATTACTTGAATATATGAAATCTGGTGAAGAAGAACTGTCTCGACAGGTACAAAAGAAATATTTCACTCACAATAGCGCCCCTATTGGTCAAGATTGGTACCTTGAATTTCAAAAATTTGTTCCGGAACTGCAGGAGAACCATACTCTCAATGACCTGATATCTAAAAGTTTGGGATATAAATCATTTGAGATGATGCTTATGGCAAAAAGAGATCGGCATCTCCGAGTTTCGACCTCTTTTGAAGTCACAAATTTCAACTCTTTAGAAATTGTGGATGCATCCCCACACGGCGTGAGAATTAAAAGCAGTTCTCCAGTGGCTTTTGGCCATGACGCTATAATTCTCAAATGTAAAATTTCAGAAACTGAACTCGCCCAAATTATAGTACGACCAGTATGGGTACAAAACGACAAATTTATTGGATGTAAAATTTTAAAAAGTTCTTCGAATTGGTTAGATATGATTAATGAGTCTTTAAACAAACAACAAGAGATAAGTTATGCTAACATTTTGTGAAAGTTGATAAGGTACTCAATAATTTTGATAGAATAATAGGTAGACCAACATTTCAAATAAAATCGTCCAACAGGGAGCAAAAAGCAAATGCAGAAAAATCAGCGAATGCGAAGAAAATTAGATTTGGCCTTCTCGTGTAATTGTTCAAATGATTTAGTTAATTTTATTCTATTCCTCATGAATTAAATCAGTGCAATGAATGGGCCCGAAACTGGAGTAGGTTTGGCACAATACTCAATCTAGTTATGTGCCAAAACCAGGTACATCAAGTTTAACCCTTGTAGAAATAAGAACCTGAGGCTCCAAGTTTTCGCATTACAATTTGCCATACTGGTGTTAAACGAGTAGTAAATGTGGCCGAACATTGTAAAAGGTAGTATGTCCACATCCTTTTAAATCGCTCATCATACTTAGTTGGATTCAATGCATTTATCTCCTTCCAGTTTGCAATAAAATTGGCGTGCCAAGCATTTAGTGTTGGCGCGTAATTTGGGCCAATATTCTCTACATGTTCAATAACAAACAAGCCTTCTGAGGCAGCAGCAATTTGACTAAATGAAGGTAAATATGCACCTGGAAAAATATGTTTTTGAATCCAAGGACTAGCATAATTTGATGTATTAAAGCCAATTGTATGCATAAAGAAAATACCTTCTTTATCCAGTAATTCGTTAACCTTTTTAAAATAATCACGAAAATATTTTTTTCCTACAGCTTCGAACATAGCGATGCTCGCAATACGTGGGTACTGTCCTTTATGTTCTCGGTAGTCCTGGTAGAGCAACTCTGCTGGTAGCCCTTTACAAAGTTCACGACCCAAATCTATTTGTTCTTGACTCACAGAAAGACCAGTTACTGTAATTCCTTTATATTTCTCGAGGGCATACCTGGCAAAACTACCCCAACCACAACCAATTTCTAAAATATTTTGCCCTGGTTCTATTTTCAGTTTCTCACAAATTCTCTGTAATTTATGTTGTTGAGCCTGGGCAAGATCTGTGGCACCCAATTCCCATAAACCACAGGAATATGCCATGTAAGGATCAAGCATTTTCTTGTAAAGATCATTACCGATATCATAATGATGACTGCCTATATTTCTGGAACGCTTAAGACTGCCATAAGGAAATAATTTTTCTCTTAGTATGATCAGCAATGTATTGGGAGATCTTAAATTGTTTGCTACCAATCCTAAGGCACTATAAAACTTGCAAAACATTTCATCCATTTTTTCGCAGTCCCACCAATCGTCCATATAGGATTCACCTAAAGCAAGTCTGCCATCGATGAGAAATCGACTAAAAAAATCAGGATTTTTTACTTTGATATCGCAAGATCTGCTACCGTTAATATCGATCTCAGCTAAGGCGAAAAGTTCTCTGACCTTTTTTTCACTGCTTTTCATATTGTCCCCTTTTGATAAAGTGTTGTTCAATAGCTATCCAGTGGACAACTACCAAATTAGAATAGGAGCAATTCAAGTATTGATCAATGTATAATATTTGGCACGAATTTACATCTAATTATGTAATTACAAGAGAATAGAAATCTCGACTTAATTTGACATGTTTTGGATAAAAATGTTCATTGAAGTCTCATCTGAAAAGTCGCCATTCAAGTAAACCGCCTTCGGCGGTAAAGAAAACTGTCCGTTGATCTAGTTTCTATTGTCATTCTTCTTTCAGATGGTGAACTCTGCTAAATTCGATTTATTTAAGCCACTGGTCGAGATTTCAATAGAAGTCGTCAGAGAATACCAACTAAAGTTGAATCGGGACGGGTATAAGAATCGCACGATTAATGTATGCCTGTTCTTGTTTCTCAAACCGCTCTCGACGACTCGATCCGTATTTACGCTGGTAACGGTTATTAAATTCGTGTGGGGTTTTGCTCATTATTATGATTCATCCAAAATTGAGCAATGTTTCATCGATCTAATAAAATACGGATGCCCTAAAGTTTCTGTCGTTTTTGATCAAGGATTTGGGCGTCGTCAAACGCTTGAATTTGTTTATAATAGGAGCTTAGGGATTCAAGTCGGTAGATCTCCTGTTGACGGAGTGTCTCAGCTTCTTTCATAAATGCGAAACTTGAGGCATTGAGGTCGCTCGCGATAAGGCTCCCGATCAAGTATTTAATTGCTGACAGTTGTTGGGGGTTCCTTCGGTAGAAGTAATCTAAATACGAAATGGCCTTTTGATGCCCACCCGCTTTAGTGTAGTATTGACCCAGATAATAATAGAGATAGTCGCCACAATACGATAGACTCCTCTGAAAGTTTTTTTCCAGTCTGTTAACGATGATTTTGGCCTCCAATAAATGATTTATTTGTAGTTGGCTCTCAAGGGCTAAACATAAACTATAGAGATCGGACTGATTTTTATGGGCCGTAAAAAACTGGATGGCAGAGGTATAGTCTTCGCTGCTATTTAAAAGTTGTAGAGTAAAATTAAAATGGCCGGTGGATTGCGGAATTGCAGGCTCTTTTAATAGGACCTGCTTGGCTGAATCATAGCGTTCCATTTGATAATAGGCCTTTGCTAGCTCCCATGGATCAGTGAAGACTTCTTTTTTCTTGTCTAAGACTTTGTTATACTTTGTGTAATTCTGCTTTTCATTAAGTGCCTTAAGTATTTCAGTCCAATGATCTTGTTGGATAGGAGTATCCGAAAACAGTTCGCTATAACTCACAGCAAAGTGATCATCGAGAAACTGCTGAACCACTTTATCTTGGGGGTTGTAAAAAAGTCGAGACTGCCTTGTTTCGGCAAAGGCATTCCGGTCCGTATTGAGAGGAGAGAATTCAGTAATCTTTAAAACATCACTACGGGTGAGGGTCATCTGAGTTAAGAGATCATAGCCGTTTCTGAAACTTAACTTCTGTAGGAGAGGTTGGAGTCTGGGTGAGGTTAATAGCAAGTTGGCCTTTTCGACGCTAAAGTTGAGTGGTTCCATTGAACCGATCAAAATAACCTCATCATCCTGCAAGTCAGTAAATATCGCCCCATTGGGAAAAACAGTATAGAAAGTTTTAAGGATGCTTTTAAGAACCTCTTCATCAATGTTGTATAAATTTAGCCACTGCGAGAAGACGCCTTTAGGTTTAAGGCGGGATTTTACCAATTCAAAAAATTCAAGCGTGAAAAGATTTGCGACTCCCGAGAGCCAAGAATGCGAAGGCTGTGAACCAATAATGTCGTAGGGCGCACCAGTACCCACGGCCAAAAGGAAACGCGCGTCCTCAATTTTAAGATTTATATTTTCGTGTTTTAAGACGGGATTGTTACCTTTCCAAACAAAGTTCGCCGCATCAATGATTCCTTTTTCCAGTTCAGCCACTAAAACATTTTTTAAATCCGTTGAGCCAAAAAAATGCGTAGAAAAACCACCACCATAACCGACGAGAAATGCATTCTCCGGTTTTTCGACGAGGAGATAGGGCAAGAGGCCTAGAAGGGCTTCGTATTTAGGTAAGGCATCTTTGTTTTGCGAGTCATAGACTGATTCGTTGAGTCCGTTGGTTTTTAAACGAAAATACCGCCTATACTCAGGACCGTCAGCCTGATCGTGGCTGAGACTGATGACAGCGGTTTCACCCTCAATCAGTTTGATAAACTCTTCCTGTTGATCGGAAAAGATTTTTAGGATATCCGAAAAGTTGGAGATCGAAGTGTACGATTGATGATACGCGCTGCGGAGAATGTCTCGGAAGTGCAAACTTTCGGTGCTGTTGATCCCAGTTGCTAACAGTATCAAAAGGAGTAATGGCGGGATGGTGCGTTTTTTTAAAATAGGCCCCTTATCTGATAATACTGTGAAGAACGTGAGGAATAGAACAATCAGCAATAAGTTAAGAGCAAGCTTAAGCGTCCATGCGGAGCCAATCAAAGGAATTAAAAAGACGCCGCTACAATAGCTTCCTAAAATGGAACCCACGGTATTGATAGAATAGATGGAGCCCGTGGCGAAGGGTAAATCATTAATTTCATCATGAAGCAATCCGATCACATAGGGGAGAATCATCCCGGAAATGAAAGTGGGAGCGAATAAGATCAAAGTTGTCACAAGAAATTTGATCTGTAAAAGTGTCAGGCCAGAATAAATATAATGAGTTATCACCGTGGTTATAAACGGTAGGCTCCCGAGCAGTAGAGTGGAAATCCAAAGGGTTAGAACCAAGGTGAAAAGCAGAATGAATAAAAATACTTTGGATCTTTCGGCTATATTCCATTGACGCAATTTTGGCAGCGTTAGGGAACCAATTCCTATTCCTAGAAGAAAGACACTTAAGATGAGACTGAGCCCATAGATATTGGTGCCCATAAAAATACCAAGGTATTTATTCCACACAACTTCAGCCGAAATCGTGGCAAAGCCGCACGCTGCTGAAATAAACAAGTATAGTTTAGACTTAAAGGTGTTAAATTTGCTTTGGGTTGGGAAGGTATGATGGTCGTCTTTGAGATTTGCCAGCCAAACACTATTTGAACTAGTGGTAATGTGAGAGGGATCGGAAAGAGTTTGAGACAACCACAAGGATGAGGCAAATAAACAAAAATTAAGAAAGACAGAGATGTGATTGCTGTATTCAATACCAATGGCGGGGATTAAAACAAAACCACTTATTAATGAACCGGCAACGGCTCCGAGAGTGTTAATTCCATACATAAGGCTGACGGACGATTTTTGCACTGACAAATCGGAAGTGGCATTTTCAAAGCTTTTAATAAGTAAAGGAAGTGTGGCGCCCATGGCGAGTGTAGGAAGAATAAGGGACAAGAAGACTAAAGTGAATTTGATGAGTTGCGAGATTAAAAGAATTTCGCCCTGTGGATAAGCCCAGACAAGCAGAGTTTGAAAGTGAAAGAGTATGTAAACAAGAACCGCACTATACAGGCCAATAAACCCTTCGAGTTTACCGTAAGCCAAGAGGGGATTCTTTATTTTGTGGTGGAATTTGCCCACCAAAAAACTTCCTCCGGCAAGGCCGAGAAAGAAAATGGAAAGCACCAAACTCATTGAGGCTGAGGTTGAACCCACCGCAAGTGATAGTTGGCGAATCCAGATGACTTGGTAGATGAGGCTAGAGAGTCCAGAACAGAAAAACATAATCAAGGTACCGAGATAAAATTTAAAAGGTAGTTTTTCTTTCATTGGATATTCTCCGCTTTAATGAGTGAAATTTGGAGAGCCCCTTTGCAGGGGCTCTCGCAATTAGCCATTTCTTATTTGTTTAGTTTTACCAGTTCAAATGATTCATTGATGGTCTCGGGCCTAATTCGCTGAATTATCTGACTCAACGGCGGTTCCGTCTACAACGGAAATATTAGATGTTGCGACATCTTCAATAAATGCATCTGGTGCCAATCTGACCATTCCCATCGGCATCGGTCCTGGTCCTGGAGGAGGCATCGGCATCGGTCCTGGTCCTGGAGGAGGCATCGGCATCGGTCCTGGTCCTGGAGGAGGCATTGGCATCGGTCCTGGTCCTGGAGGAGGCATTGGCATCGGTCCTGGTCCTGGAGGAGGCATCGGCATCGGTCCTGGTCCTGGAGGAGGCATCGGCATCGGTCCTGGTCCTGGA
>CAZYOE010000045.1:8564-30542 GCA_964648725.1 uncultured Pseudobdellovibrionaceae bacterium
GTCCTGGAGGAGGCATCGGCATCGGTCCTGGTCCTGGAGGAGGCATCGGCATCGGCATTGGTCCCGGCCCCGGTGGCGGCATTGGCATCGGATGGGGGCCAGGAGGCGGCCTTGGCATTGGAGGAGGCGGATGATGAGGTTGGTCACTTATGCAAGTGCCAAGGCCTGGGCTCCAGTGTTCACCCCATCTGCAACGGCGAGGGTAGTCATTTCTCTCGCAACGACCGGATCTATAATCATAATGCGTTCCGCGCCCACAGTAGTCTCTGCGACGTACACAATGTCCATAGTTATGGTCAAAATATTCACCAGGGCGACAGGTATCCCAACGTCTTACACATGAGCGTGAGTGCTGATCCCACCGATAGCCGGCAGAGCAACCTTGCCAACGGTGTTCACAGCGATCAAGCAGGTAATCCCAGAAATCGTTGTTTTCGCAAGTACGCGAGCGCCAAGAACGACGGCATTCTCGATAGTTCCAATCATAGTAATACCCCATAGAACAGGTGTATGCCTGTCTCACGCAACGGCCATAATAGGTATTATATTCATAATTCCAAGGGCAGCGCGGATGAGAGTTGCGCACGCAACGCTCTAAGAAGTGATCAAAGTAGGCATCCGGTCCACAGGTTGGTTCTACATAATAATACTCACAAGAATCCTTGTTAGGATTGTAGTAAGTGCCGGCGGGACAAGTTTCAGCTCTGTCTTCAACGCAATAGCCAAGGCTTGGGCTATAGTAATAGCCATAGGGACATCGGTAAATAGGTTGAGGTTGTGGTCGAGTATCCGGTAGTGGGTCAGGATCTGGAGTGCGATCAACTTTTGGAAGAACCTCAAACTGATATTGTTGACTGACTTCATTGTCAAAATTATCAGTGAGTTTTATCTCAAAGCGATAGACTCCAGTTTCAGTGGGTGAACCAGCCACTAAAAAGCGATTCAGATCTCTTTGGAAGGTGATCGTAATGCCTTTTGGTAGTGTTTCAAAACTGATGGTTCCATTATATGAGTGACCTGATTTCACTTCATAGACTAAGCGCTCGCGGTAGCTACGGCCAACTTCAGCATTGGGTAGCAACGAATCCTCTTTAAGATTCGGGAAATCCAAAGTGGAGTTTTCAGTACCAATTAAACAGATCTCGCGTGTCGCCAGAGAAGTGTAATTGTTTGAGGCTCCTAATACAAAGCACCAACGGTCAGAGAACTTTCCGGTCCCAAAGATTCTCATATTGCCTGTGGTGGTATCCTCAAGACTCAGTCCAGGAGGCAATTCGCCTTCGACCTCTTGCCAAAGAATGTCAGAAGTAATGGCTCCTCCGGTGAGCTGAACCTCAAGTTCCTTGTAGGTACCATAAGGGAAGTTTAGGTCACCCTCATCGAGTACGATCTGGTACACTTCAGCGTTTTCGTTGTCGTCGGCATGCACCAGGTTAAGAAAGTAGCTTTTGCCACTTCCGCCCAAAAAACTCATCAACATCATTACTCCTAACAGGAGCACGAGTGAGAGTTTTCGCTTCAAAAAATGTTTCATTGATATGTTCCCCCTTTTTATTTTTAAAGTCGAAATGGCTTCAATCGTTGTGATAATAGCAAGTACGGTGCCGCCAAAATGAGGCTAAAATGACACTGACTTGTGGTTTACAGCTCTACAGGCTGAAATTCTCTAAATAAAATTTAAGGGGGATTAATAGTCTCTAAATGAAATAATGAAAATATCTTTCAAAGAGTCGTTGCCAATATTCATCAGGAGGCAAATAACTATTTATCTATTTGTTCTCTAAGCTACATAGGGGCTGTTCGGTAAATCGCTTTTTGATGATTTTTCATTAGTTTTATTTATAGCAAGGCACTCCGACGAAGCTCTAGCCTGAGGCGCTAAAGCGAGGAGGCGTAACGAAGCTAAAAGTAAAAGTTATGGAAAATCACAAAAATGGATTTACCGAACAGTCCCTGTCGTCCAAACCGCACAGACCAAAATAAGCGAGCATGATTTACGCGGCATTAGTCCGACTAGCTCAAACACTGATGGATCAACAAGGAGTAAAGACCGAGGAAAAAGTCAAAACCCAAGATTTAAAAAAATGAAAATGCATTGGCTTAGCAAATAGCAAGGGATATTTGCGATCAAGGTTTGAAAGCTGTTAGTTGGTACTTTATAGTTCTCTCTATCGGTTTTGAATCAGCTTGAATGGATTCCAGAATCTGACCCAATGCTGTTGGGCTTCTCCACAGAATAAAAGTATAATCACTGCGCTGTCCTCGAGAGTTAATGGCGACGGCCATTGCTTTGGCGCATCGATCTTGGTTAGTAATAAAAGTCCGCGAAGGACAATTGATTTCTGAGAACTCATTGAGGGTGACCTTGAAACCAAAACTTTCGATGGAATTTAGTTTAGCGCGTAAGTAGTTTCTGTTGATTTTTTCCCATTGAGTTTGTTGGATGCGTTCCCGAGCTTTCAGTTGGTGGTTGGTACTGTACTGACTGACAAAGACCTCTCCTTCTTTACCAAATTCCACTTTTGCAAGCAACCGGACTGGGTCAGAGCAGCCCCAGCGGCCAATGCATTCTATGTTTTCAAATCGTATTTCTTGAGATGGATTGAAGGCCCATGCAAAGTCTTGGCCATTCATAAAAGTATCGGCACTAACGAGTAAAGATTGTTGATCGTCAATCATGCCCAGAGCAGCTGAACCAACGAAGATAAAAATACTTATAAATTTTAGGAATCTAAACATTACGGCCTCCTTCTTTGATCCTAAGGAGGCTCTATAGAGAGTGACAAGCTAATTTTGTTTTTTTGACAAGGACCGCAAATAACAGCGGTTTAGCGGAGAATAGAATTTATTTATACCATTTCCATTTAGTTCGTAGCCCATCGTTGGCTGCGTCGTCCGAGGCACCCCTTCACAGAGGGGAAACCCCGCCTCGTGTGCGCCTTACACTGGGCAGGGTCCCTCTGTGAAGGGAAGCCCAGAAGGCTCCGCGTCCCTCACGAGCCTCGCGCCTTCGGCGCATCTCATTCGGGTCCATTGCCGCCTTGGTCTACTTTCTACCTAGAAATGGTATAAGTCCGATTACGTCAGCACAGCAACGATGCCCTATGCTTTAAGTAGATTCTGCTGAAAAAGAGCCAAATTCAAGGCGGCAAGCTTCAAATCGAATGAGGCGTAGTTCCTCTACGTTGAGTGAGAAATGAAGCGAAGCCAACGCAGAAGTTGGCCTTTTTCAGCTCGTAGATTTCATCTTTATAATCCACATATCCTTAGCGGGAGACCTGTCAAAGAGTTATTGCGTGAAAGGATATGAAAGTCTAAACTGTTTTTGTATGAATTTCATCAAACCTCATTCATCCTTCCGTCAGATTGATCACCGTTCTTGGCCCATGCCCGCAGGGGCTTGGCGTTGGCGGCAGTCATGGAATGATTTATTGTTTGTTCACTACACGGTGCCGAGTCGTTATTTAAGGCCCCTGGTGCCGGCGCCACTTAAACTTCAGGACGAGGGTGGGAAGAGTTGGGTGGGGATTGTTCCCTTTAAAATGGAAGGCGTTATGATGCGTCCATTGCCAGACCTTCCCGGGATTTCTCAGTTTTTAGAACTCAATGTCCGTATTTATGTGGAATATGAGGGGAAGCCCGGAGTTTGGTTTTTAAGTCTTGATGCTAATAGTTCATTGGCGGTTTGGTTTGCAAAAACATTTTTTTATTTGCCGTACAAACGGGCGGAGATTCAATTCAACAAAGTGAATAAACAAACTTACTTTAAGTCGAATCGAAAGGAAAACGGCGATTCTTCGTCCTTTCAAGTTCATTATCAGAAAGAAAAGCAAGTGTACTGGGCAAAACCAGGTAGTTTGGAGCATTTTTTAACCGAAAGATACTGTTTGTATTGCCAGTCCCAAGGTGAGTTGTACCGGGTTGAAGTGCACCACGTGGCTTGGCCACTGCAAGCGGCCAAGGGACAGATTGAGCAAAATTCTCTTCTAGATCAATTTAAAATTGAAACCACTGATGATCCACCCCTGTTGATGTATTCAAAAGGAGTGGATGTGGTGGCGTGGAATCTGGAAAAATTAAAACGGTAAGAGCATAAAGACTCTTACCGTCCGTAAGTTGAATTTGAGTCTTGGTTAAGATTTATTCTTCGACTTTGCCATAGTCGCTAATATTGCCCGATTCAATGCCCTTAATTTTCAGAATTTCGTTTGAACCATCAACATAGGCCTTATAACCTTCCAGACAAGAGACATGAATGTACTGTTGATAGTAATCGCTATTTTTTGTGATGGTAAATGTAGTTTCATCAAGGCATGTGCTTGCGCCTTTGATGCCTTTTGCTTGCAGCAGGCAATAGCCTTCACCATAATAGGCCAGAAACTTCACGACTTCACCCTGTTCAATCGCTAAATTTTTAGTGCCAGAGGGCAGATCTAATTCAAGGCTCGTGGCATGGTTGGCGCTATAATCGCGAACGCCCGTGATGGAGTGGTATGTGGCGTTCGTTTTGGTGGCCCAAGGGTGATAGACGCCTTTTTTAAGAGTGCAGGTCACTTTATGAGTAGAGGGTAGTGTGGCTTTAGGCAGAGTGACAGTGCCAGTAACTTTGGTATTTTTAGTGACTTTGATCACTGGGCTTGGGTATTCACCGGACCAAAAATCGCCGGTATAAAAGTCTGTTGATGTAGAATGAGAAAATGCCAACACTGAACTCAGTATAATTGCGCCGCCTGCGAATAAGTGCTTTAAATTCATTTGTAACCTCCAATAATTTTGAGGCCGACCATACCGCTTGGATTTTATGTTTGAAAGAGGAAAGGCTGACAAATCTTAACTAACTTTGTTACCTGACTGATGAATAAAGCTTGAGTGTTTTGTCAAAAATTTATTTTTGAATTTTATTATTCAGTTCCAGTGCGCTTAATCGGCTCCGTAGGAATCTGTTGTAGGGGTTTACCCAATTTGAAAAAACGTTGGGTGGCGGTGGTCCTTTTCCGAGTATAGGTTTGGGCCCATTGACGTGCTTTCGGTAAACAAATAAACAGAAATGGTTGAAACCATCGGCGAGGGATAAGGCGGCGAAGCAGTCCAAAAACCGCAGCATCAGGTGTGGCTGCGATGCGCAGTGGTGGCCGCTGCCAACGAATGACCTTTAAAACAAGTTCCGCCATTTTTTCCGGTGTAACAAAGGACCAGTTCATGAGTTTTTCGATAAAGGGGGTCATATTCTCGTAATAGTCACTGTAAGGGCCTTCAACCGTTTGCGATGGGTGAGATTTTTGCGAATGGTATACCCTCTTAAAAGACTCACTACGGATAAACCCGGGCTGTAGGAGAACAACGTCAATTCCAAGGGGGCGGGCCTCATACCAAAGCGCCTCGCTGGCTCCTTCGAGCGCATATTTTGAAGCCGTGTAGGCTGACATTGTCGGCATTGCCAACATTCCGCTGACAGACGAAATGTTGATTATTTTACCGCGGCCTTTTTCACGCATTCCTGGAAGCACGGCGCGCATCAAGGCCACAGGGCCCAAGTAGTTAGTCGAAAGCTGATAGAGTTCATCATTTTCGGTCATGTGTTCCATCACCGCCCGATAGGAGATACCGGCATTGTTAATAAGAATATCAACGCCGCCCCACATAGAGTTGATTTCATTGATGAGATTAGTTCTTTGACTTTCTTCAGTGACATCCAGAGGGCGAATCCAGAGTCGATCGCTATCCTTAAACTCACCTCGCAATTGAAAAAGAGAAGTGCGTCGCGCGGTGATGACCAGGCGATAGTCTTCACAACGCGCTAAAATACGAGCGGCTGCGAGGCCAATGCCAGAGGAGGCACCAGTTAACAATATCACTGGTCTGAATTCACGAAATGGTGGCTTAATATCCTGCATCGGAATATCCTCCCCCTGGATACTTCCATTATACCATGGCAGGGCGCGGATTTCGCGTTGACGCCTCAAATAGAGACAAGTATTAAATTGATTCTGCTGAAAAAGAGGCAAATTCAATGTGGCAATGAGATCCTTTGTGAGGAACTCATTGCAAGTTTGGTCAATTCTTCAATTGTCAGCGGCAAGCAGTCTAGAAGCCATTTTTAAAAGTGCAGCTTTATTTTGTTGGTAATAGTAAGGAATTTGATCGTAGTCGGGCCATTTCTTATTGGAGAGTTCCACAGTAACTTGTAAATCTTGATGCCAATGAATGCTCCAGTCCTGCATTCCGCCGTTAACCTCATACCATAAAAATCCATTGGTGATTCCATTTTCAAAAACAGTGGACGCCCCAATGTAAGGAGCATTTTTCGCATACTCCAGACTTAGGGCTTTAACAAAATTGTTGTCAGGGAATACATCTTCAATGGTGTCCCAAGGATAGTTCACAACTTCGGCGCCTCCATGAAAATTAGCGGATAAAACAAAGCGGTGATTAGCCTGCCATTGCATGACGGCTTGAGTTTCAGGGGCTCTCCCTTTCCAAGTGTTTTGATTGTCTTTGGTTGTGAAATCTGGAAAGTTTCGGTTTAGGTCTATGGCGGTGGCATTGCCGCGATGTGCGCGAGCAGCGCCGTCTGGATTCATTGATACAAGAATATGCAATTGAATTTTACTAAGAATGTTGGTGACCATAGGTTCATTTCCATAATTTTGGAGAAGGTCCTTAATAAATAAAACCATCAATTCGCGACCGACAATTTCGTCACCATGCATATTCGCAATATATTTAAATTGGGGACGGGGGTCAGCTTGGTCGTCTTGATGGGGATTGAGGGCAAGCTTCATGACCCAGAGATTGCGGCCCTGTCCCGATTGCCCAATCGAATAGAGTTTGACCAAGTTGGGGTAGGCGGTGGCGATGGATTTTAGGTCAGCCTCAATCTCCTCAGGAGTTGGGTAGCGAAATAAAATTGAGCCTCTGACTTCAGGAAGGGATTCGTGGGAAATGCCATGGCTTTTGAGGTATTGGCCGAGACCACGAGGTCCATAGATTTCAAATCCATATCCTGTGTGAAGATGATCAATGGTTAACTCTTCGTACACTTTAAAATGTTTTAGCCAAGATCCTGTTTTGTCAAAAATGAAGAATCCTTCATCAACTAGGCTGTTTGAAGCAAAGCTTTGATTCGATGCTGCAAAAAAAAGCAAAAGCAAAAATAAAAGAACTGAATTTTTCATAATGTTCACCCCACTCAACTAATTTTATGGAGTTCTAGGTTTGGATGGCAAGGGTCGTTTTGGGATGAACGTGAAATACTTTCTCAAGCCAAGGGCCCGGATTGATTTGAGGGCGATCAAGGCATAGAGTTTCGTTAGTTAATTCTTTTAAAGGAGCTCTTTATGAATCGTCTTTTTTCAGTGATTTTTAGTTTGATCTGTATATTCGCTTTTGGAGTGATGGCTGAGGCTAACCCCGTTCATTCAAGTCAATGTAGCGTTCTTGACAGTGTTCCTGTGGGACTCTTAAGTGATAATCGCGTACTCATGTCACTCAGTCAGTTGACCATTAACAATTCCGGTATTGAGGGTAATCGTTTGGATGTCTATTATTGTGTGAATAGTCCGGAAAAAGCGACTTATCTATTTGTTCATACAGGCTATGAAATGCCAGGTCCAGGCCATGCTTCCCAGCATGTGGCGCATTTTGACGTCAACATGTATGTGATTCAAGGTTCTGCGTATGTTGAATCCGTGGGTGTTATTGAAGGAGGCCTACCCAGCTTTAGCAATTAACTAGTGGGTTAAAGTTTTCGACAGCTGTCCTATTGTTCGCCAAAGTTCCCCCACTTTTGGTAAAAGATTGGAATTAGACGATTCAGACTGAATCGTCTAATTTAGAAGCTTAGGTTCTCCTCTTAAACAGGTGTAAACTATTAATGTAGTGAATTAAGGGTTACTGTTTGGGGGAGCTATGGTTATAAAGAACCAGCGTCTGTTTTTAGTCGTAGGTATAAATTTAAGTGTTTTTCTAGTTGTCCTAATGTTTCAGGCCTGTGGTAAAGATTATGGAGTCAGTCTACAATCAGCAGGTCTACCACCAAAGTGTCGAACAGGTAATTGTATTACCAGTCAAATTAATCCAGAGATTGATACTGTCCGGCCACCTACAAAAATTTTATTCGTCGTTGATAACTCACGAACAATGAAGCTATCCCAGGGCTATTTGGCTAATGGTGCAAGTTCTCTCGCTAAGGATTTGCGGGGTTTTGATGCTGACTTTTATATCTATTCGACCTCAGATTCTCATCAAAAGAAATCCGATATTGATGGTAATTTGGTTGATAAGGATGATAAGCCCGTACTTGCCGTTACTCCGATTAAGAGTTGCAAGTGGACTGAAAAAGTGGATGGCAAAAACATCGAGAAAATTGGTGGAGATTGTCCTAATACCGATAAAACTGAATATGTCACTGAATGGCTAAATCTGATGAATTCAAGTTTGTCTCCGAACTTGAATTTTCGGTCCAATTATACGGAGGGTGAATTAAACCTTGCGAGTGATAATTTGTCCAAGGCTATCACCGGCGTAGGGGTGGATGGTTCGTCAACAGAAACTGGTCTTTGCTCGCTCGTGAGAGCTGTTTATAACGACTCAGCCAATAGCATTTTTAAAAAAGGCGATAATGCGGCGATGGTTGTAATGTCCGACGAAGATGATGCCTCGTTAGCTTCGAAATGTCTGAGCCGTACCACGCAAAAAGAAGCTTTCGTAGGTAAATCCGCAGAGAAGCAGGCTTGTGATCAATCAAAAGAAAAATGTGATGAAGTCGATTATAAAGTAGATTTCGGAGCTATGACTGCAACCGTGCCGTACGCGGAATTAAAGGCGGATTATAAATGTGAAACGCTCACCAACGGTGCCTGCGAAGTTAATGGTAATTGCACCAAAGTGACTTATTCCTATAACAACTTAGGGGTGAAGGTCCAGTACAGTTGTTTGAATAAGGTGGACTATACGGTTAAGTTCAATGATGTGATCAGCTATAGCCGCGCTCTAAACTATAGTTGTTTTAGCAAAGTACCTTACACCATCAGTTTCAACAATATTCCTAGTTTCTCCCAAACCATGACTTATCAGTGTGAACAGCTTGAAGACGGAGTACCAGTAGCGACTTCGACACCAAAAGTTTTTGCACTTAACAATTCAGTGGCAGCATGTGTTGATGGTGCAGAAGTAGCTTGCGACTCTCAAACGCAGAACCTTGCCAGTTCTAAGTGTGCCACAGGCACACGATTATTGGTTAACAGTTGTAAGCTAAAATGCGTGGTTGGAAGTCAAGCCGTGGGCAGTGTCGTTTACAATGATACGAGTTCTGCGGCAAAGGACCGTGATCTTGCCAATACAGCATTTTCTGTTGGCTCCGTGAACTATGCGAATCTTTCCGATTGGGCCAGTCAAAACTATCCTCAGTACACAATGAAAGCAAATGGTATAGCGAGAGGTGTGGCTGACGTCACCACTCCAACTCCTTTGACTTTGACGGGCTTAACGTCTGCTTGTACCAATGGTGAATTAGTGGACTGTGATTCCACTCAACGTCAACAGGCCAGCAATAGTTGTGGCTCCAGCAGTAAAAATATAGTCAGTGGCAGTTGTAAGGTGAAGTGTGTTAAGACCTCAACTCCAAGTTCGGTTATTTATTCGGATCTAAGATCTGACTCTGATAATTATAATCTGGCAGTGGATTCTTTTACTGACCCAGCAGGCGGTCAGTCCTATGCCAATTTGTCTTTTTGGGGTAATGCAAAATACAGCCCCAAAACAGTGAATTCAGTGACCCGAGCAGAAAACAAAACCAATCTCACCGAAAAGTTTATTGGGGAAAATTGTTCTGTGAGCGATTCCGTTGGTGTTGATTGTGCTGCCGCGGATTTAACTTGGACTGCTTCAGCCATGGCTTGTAACGGTAAAAAAGTGAAGACATGCAAACGCAAGTGTGTTGGTGAAGCGAAAATTCTAGTCCTAGAAAGTCCAAGCGAGGATAAAGTTAATTTTTGTACCAACACAGATTCTGCTTTTAAATTTGCAAAAACCGCTGATGGCGCGCCAGAGTTTACTAACATACAAGATTATGCCACCGCCACTATTAATGTCGGGCAGACAGCGACAATTACGAACTGTACTCGATCCGGAGATGGCTATAGTGCCATGGCGCAGACGGCCCTCGTGAAAACCTATGACAACAAGGGATGCGCGGAAATGGATACAACGTCTGTTTTTGCCACAGATTTAGCGACCAAATGTAAGCTCCTTAACCCTAAACAAAATGGAATTACCAGCGGAAGTGTTGCTTATAATTGTGCTGATAAAACGAAGGTCATTACGGTGAAAGACGCTATTAACAATATTCCGGATTACACTCATATGCCGGTCAATAACGAAAATATTTGTACTTCGTCAGTGAAAATTGGCGCTACCACGTATTCTTCACTGAAACAGTATTTTATGACGTTGAATGGTCGCGAAGATTTACCAAATTGCTCTCCGGTAAGAGCCCGTAAAACTATTGTTCCTGCGGGAGTGGTTTCAAACTCTAAGGTGACTGAATCTTGGACTTTCCCAAAAACAGTTCCGGCGGAAAGCCCGGAGGCCAACTTAGAGAAGGCGTTTGTGTCGCGCTCCACAGAGCTCTTTGGCGAAAATGGTTTCTTTGTATCGGCAATCGTTCGGGATCAGATTGAGGATGCCAAGGAGAGTAGTTGCGCGCCATTGGGTGCCGATCAGAGTCTTGGGACGAAGTACCGTTCATTAGTTGATGCCGCAAGTGCGCGAAGCACGGGTGCGAAAGGGGATGTCACTTCCATCTGTGCGACAGATTACTCGAAAGCTCTTACTTCAGTTTCGGACTGGATTAAGCATAATGCTAAACGAACGGTATTTATGCCTGATGTGAAAGAGGGAAATGAAATTCTCTCCGTTTGGCTCGTGAGAGAAAATACGGGCGAAGAGATGCATTTAGTTGAAGGCTCTGATTATGAGGTTGTTGGAAATAAAGTGAACTTGATCAATCCTGCCATTGATCCAAAAGGCTGGCTCATAAAATATGTTTACTGGGTGGCTAAGGACCCTGCCTCTGCTGAGTAAGAACGAGTGACTGTCGCCATCGTCACAAAGCCGTTGGCGACTTCCAGCAATTTTATTTAAGGGATTGCTTGCAAGACGTTCGCGAGTATTTTTTGAGGGTGCGACGATCTTTAATTTCGCTCACTAGCCATTCCATTTTATCGAGAGCTTTAGACCATAAACCTTCCTGTCCAATAAGCACATAAGCGCCCGCAAATAACATCCCAGCCTTGAGGGTTTCAAAGGCAAGGTTGCCGGCGGTCATATAATGGGGATCAAGGGCGAGAATCCCGAGAGGGATGGCCAAGTAGGTTGTGCTAAAGGCTCCAGCCCAAGTGGATAACCAACTTGGGAGTGAGTTAGGTCGGGTCGCAAATGGCGGGGTGACTTGAGAGTATTCAAGCAAATGACGAGCCCAGTTCGAATAAGACTGAGCTTGCACATAGGTGGGAATATCCCCTATGGCAGCGTTAATCAATTTTGATTTAGCTGGATCACTTTCATAAAGAGCTCTTAGTTCTTGAGAAACTTCTACAATGGACCTTTCGTCGTTGAGTCGTAATGCCTGCGAAAGTTTAGTCTGTAGTTCTAAAAGTTTGTCGGCATTTGCTTTTAAACGTTCTTCCTCAAGCTTATTTCCTTGTCCAATGATGGTCCATGGCCATGCGTAACTCCAGGTTCCCGCAACAAAGTACAAGTACCAGCCCATGATGGCATGCTCGAACGTTGGATTTGTAGCAATGAATCGGAAGGTTAAGCTGAGTAACATTCCAGCCTGAATAGTTCTCAATTGGCGGACTAATGTTTTAATATAAAAGTCTCCGAGCGCAGATTTTCGGGTGTCCAGTGCATCACGCATCCAGAGGGCAGAGCCTTTTAAAACACCCTCCGTTTGCGGTGTTTGGTTTATGAGTAGCTGTTCTATAGGACGATAGTTAGTTTCTTCCACCGCGTCTTCGCCTTGATAATTCAGAATCATACGAGCACTGCCGCCGAAAAAGTGAGCTGTAACGTTAACCCAGATATCCATCATATGTTCTGGGTTCGTCCAAAAGTCAGCGATTGAGCCACCATGAGGTTTAAATGTTAAAAGATTTCTATCTGTTCCATCAGCATTACCACCAAGGATCATGGGCTCATCGGGATTAGCACGATCTCCCCAAAAAGCGGGAAGACCTGCAACAAGGATATGATCGCTCACGAAGGTCTTTTTAACTTGATCCGCAACAAAAGGGTCAGCATAAACTGTTCGCAAGAGTTTCGCATCTGAAACCCCAAGCAATAAAGTGTCTTGTCGGAGTTTTTTCAAGAACCGATTTGCTTGGTCTTTAAAGGCAAGGAGACGTTTTTTGAGAACTGATGAGTTTTTATAATGTGCCAGCTTTTCTCGCGCCGTCTCATACATCAGCATAAATTCTTCGGCCGGGATATTGGCAAAAAGACGACCCTCGGTGCGAACCGTTTGTAGCCAATCATTGGCAATGACTTCCGTCAGCGCCAGCCATTCTTTTTGCTTCTGCGGAGTCAAATCTCGAAAAAGAGAGGCATCTAAGCCTTCGGCATTGGCGTCGTTCTGCAACAGCATAGATAGGGTCGCTGGATCGACCTCTTGGTTTTGATAAAGCGTAAGGGCGACCAATTGAAAAGCCAAATGGCGGGCCTTCAGATTTTCCTGAGTGAGGAACTGCATGGCTTGCTGTTGTTTCATGCTGCTTTCTTGCAAATCCTGTTTATTTAAGAAGGGATTATTTGTTCCTAAAGATAAGTCTTTTTCCAATTTCAGTGTTTGTCCAAGTTCACTGGACTTCTCGATTTTTTCAAAAGGATTCAAGCCTAGTTTCAGAGTGCGAAAGAGTTGGGGTTGGCGGAGTATGGTGCTTAGATGGTTCCAAACGGCCACACTAATCACACTATAAACCCGTGCCCCCATTGTGACCAGTCTTTGCCATACATTGAGAGATTGCCATTGCATGGAGAGAGTCCAAAGTTTGTCGGACAGGTTTGGCGATACGAGTTTAAGTCCTGTGGCCATCGTCTTCATCATGTTTGGGTGGAGCCATGCGACTATTTGCACGAGTGGGATGATGGACATCAATGACATCACGCTGGCCATCAGTGGATAGCGATATTCTGCGATTTTCAAGATCGGTGGAACGGCATGGGCATAAATATAGTCGAGGGCAGACATTACCGCTTGGGCGTCTGTCAGGTAGGCCATTTCCATGGCAACCCCGGCCCCTGTTAGCGCGGCGAGTGTCTTTCCATATTTTTTAAAAAAGCCTGGTTTCTGTAGAATTGGTTTACTTTGGTTCATAGCTGAGGCCATTAGGCTCTGCCATTCACTACTGAGGTCTCCATCAATTGGGATGGATTTTTTATTTTTTTGAGCTTCTTTCATTTCAATCGAATAGGAACCTTTCCACTCTTCAAGAGTGGAACGATCATACATGCGGTTTTGATCACTGAGTTTTTCGGCCTGCTCAATAAGCCGCAAAATGGACTCGCTCGGGATAGATCTGAGAGCCATTTGTGACAGATTATCAGCAGTGACTTGCATTTCAATTTGGGATTCCATTTTTGCCAGAACTTTGGAGTCCATGTTTTCAAAAACTTCCGCCGAAGTGATTGAAGCTCTGAGGGTGAGTTCTTCGACTTTTTCTTTGATGTTCTTAGTGAGGACTTCTCGCGACAACATGTCAAAAGCCTGTGATTGCCCCTTCGGGCCTCGATGTAAAACAAGATCCCCGGCGGAAAAAATAATCTTGCCATTGCGATCATGGGGAACAATTGCATTTGCATCATTGATTATATTTTTAAAGAGACGGGGAGGCAAACCGCGAGTCCAAAAAATCATCCCCATGGGCTCACGCAAGCTCTCATGAGTGAGTAGATCTTTATAAACCGGAATTGGCCCTCTAAAGACATTCCTTTTCAAGAAGACCATGTCGATGGCATGCAACTGCCCTTCTTTTGTGGCGGCAAAGAGAACTTCAGTGTCTGAGGTATAAGAATGGATATTTAGGTTCTTAAAAGTATGGCGAATGGTTTCTTGGCCTCGAAAGGTTCCAATGACTGAAAAATCATTTCCTTCGATGGCATATTCAAGTTTATCGTATCTAACGTTTAATGGAGAATCGCCGAGTCCATATAGGGGGTAGACCTTTCCGTCGATGATAAGGTCCTGCTGTACTAGATGAAAGGGGTCTTCTGGAGTCTTTGGGTTCTTTAGAGCGTCCTCAATTTTTGACAAATCAAGCCAATTTTCGTCGGCGGATGACCCGTTTTGGTCGCCACTCTCTGCGCTCGGGTGGCGGAGTATGGGCCTGGCCCCAAAGCTAAAAGAAGAGCTTATAAGACTGATTGATATTAAAATCTTCAGAAAACGTTTCATTAAATCGCTCCAAACATAGGACATTTATATAGAAAGATCTTCAAGACTTGTGCCGTATTAAGGAGGGGTGGAATAAAAAAAACTTATACTTTTCGCTTGCTTGTTCTTATAACTCTCATTACATCCACAAGGCATGAATAGCATGAAAAGTATGACTGGTTTTGGCGCAGCCAAGGGTGTAACTCCATCGAGTTATTTGGAAGTAAATATCCGTTCCGTTAACGGTCGATTTTTGGAGGCCCGTGTGCATTTGCCTCGGGAGCTTGGCGGAATTGAGTCCGATATCAAAAAAGCTCTGAGTGAAAGCTTTCAGCGCGGTTCTGTGGATGTGTTTGTGTCTCGCAAAAGCCGCGGTGAAAAATCAAATTTGAAGTTGTATTTACACGAGGAAATGGCTCAGGCATGGATAAAGGCGGCTCAGCATTTATCGTCATTGGGCTCCTTTTCTGATTCTTTAGACTTAAAAACTCTGTTGCAGTTGCCTGAAGTGGTTGGCTTTGAAGAAGAAGCCAGTAGCATCGAGCTCGATGCCAATGAAGTGCGTCGCTTGGTTAAGATGGCTTGTGAGGCTTGTACTATGGAAAGATTGAGGGAAGGTGAAGCTCTTAAAGGAGAACTCTTGTCCATCTTAGGTCGACTAGACTTTACTTTGGCGGAGATGAATATTCTTCGTGATGAGATCAATCGACAACTCAAAGATAAAATGGAAGCTCGCTTAAAAACCCGATGGAATGAATTAGAGTTAGACGTTCAGCGCTTTCAGCAAGAATGGGCATTACTTTGGGATAAGGCTGATATCACCGAAGAAATGGGCCGCCTGAAGGAGCACCTACAACATTATCGCAAGCTATTAACCTCTGGTGCGGCCCAAGGTAAAAAACTCGACTTTTATACCCAGGAGTTATTGCGAGAAGTGAACACCATTGGGTCTAAATCGCCTCTGGCTCAATTGACTCACTTAGTAGTCACGGCTAAAACAGAAATAGAGAAGCTTCGCGAACAGGTGCAAAATATCGAATGAAAACACGTATGATTTTAGTTGCCGCACCCAGTGGGGCTGGCAAAAGTAGTTTTGTTGATAGAGCCATCCAGGATATTCCTGAATTAGAGGATGTCATTACTTTTACCACAAGGGCTATGCGCCATCATGAAGTTCAAGGCCATCCTTATCATTTTATCTCGCAGGATGATTTTCAGAATAAGGTTAATGAGGGCTTTTTTGTCGAGTGGGCCAAAGTTCATACCAATTTTTACGGGACATCCAGTGAGTCGCTCGAAGCGGCTTGGAAAAAAAGTAAGGTTGTCATCATGGACCTCGATGTGCAAGGGGTGAGAACGTTCCGTGAAAAGCTGCCTGAAGGACTAAAAACGATTTTTATTTTGCCTCCGTCATTGGAGGAGTTAAAGCGTCGAATTATCAAACGGGATAAGATTGAGCCGGTTGATTTGGATGTTCGAATGAAAAATGCAGCCTTAGAAATGGCGGAGGCTGTCAATTTTGATTATAAAGTGGTCAATGACGACTTTGAACAGTCTTACAATATGTTTAAAAAAATTATTGAAGAATTACTAAGACTTAAGTAAGATAGCCTTTTGGCTGAGATTCTACTTGGATCACTTTTCAGTTAATTCGGAGGAAAAATGGCTCGCGTTACCGTCGAAGATTGCCTTGAACAAGTTCCTAATCGTTTTGCGCTCGTTTTGCTTGTGGCTCGCCGCGCGAAACAATTGATGAAAGGCGCTGAAATGACTCTTGGTCTTAGAAACAACAAGTATGTTGTTGGTGCCTTAAGAGAAGTTGCTGCTGGAAACGTTAAATTTGAATATGACTCTGATTTCAGCTCTCCAGAAGAACAAATTCAAAACGAATTGAATCGTTAATTCTTTGCTTCCCTGATGATTGTCGGGGAATCCGTCGTGATGGGTTGGTTGATACCGACTAATAGAGAGAAAATAGATTTGCACATCAAGCTAGCTAATGAAACCACCTGTTTGTCCCGATAGGTGGCTATGAGTCAATCTGCTCGTAAGTTATTTTTATATCTGAGAGGAATGGTGTGAGGGGATGATCTCCGAGTCACTTTTTGATGAAACCATCAGTGAAAAGCCTCTGAAAACGCTCGAGGATCTGCTCGAGAGGGTGAGACGTTATTATCCAACGGCAGATTTAACAATAATTGAAAAAGCCTATCGTTTCGGTGAGAAAGCCCATGCGGGTCAGATTCGCCGCTCCGGGGAACCATATATCTTTCATCCACTTTCGGTGGCAGGAATTTTAGCGGATCTTCGTTTGGATCTAGCATCCATTGCAACGGGACTCCTTCATGATGTGGTTGAAGATACGCCTATTACTCTTGATGAGATTAAGAATGAGTTTGGCGAATTAGTGGCCCAATTAGTGGATGGCGTTACAAAAATTTCTAAAATGAGTTTTCGCAATACTCATGAAAAACAAGGCGAAAATATTCGCAAGATGATTGTGGCAATGGGTAAGGACGTTCGCGTTTTGATGGTCAAATTGGCGGACCGACTTCATAATATGAGAACACTCAATCATATGCCCTATGAAAAACAAGCTATGATTGCTCAGGAAACACTAGATATCTATGCGCCTTTGGCAGGTCGTATGGGTATTTCCAGCCTGAAGATTGAACTCGAGGATTTGAGTTTTCGCTATTATCGGCCCGATAAATATTATGAGATTGCACAGAAAATTCAGAAACAGCGAAAAGAACGATTTCATTATATTGAAGAGGTCAAAAGGCTCCTAACCAGTGAGTTAAACAGGGCGGGCTTTAAAAGTGAAATCTTAGGTCGCTCTAAACATTTGTGGTCCATTTATCGAAAGATGGTGAATCGGGATATGGATTTTGAGCAAATCCATGACATCCTGGCATTTCGAGTTTTAGTAGGAACAGTCGGTGAGTGTTATGGAGTGCTTGGCCATGTGCACTCGCTCTGGAAACCGATTCCAGGTCGTTTTAAAGATTTCATCGCCATGCCAAAGGCGAACAATTATCAAAGTTTGCACACGACGGTGATTGGTCCAGGGGGTGAACGGATTGAAATTCAGATTCGTACCCAAGACATGAACCTGGTGGCAGAAAAAGGGATTGCCGCACACTGGAAGTACAAAGAGCAAAAAATTGCCGGCCAAATCAGTGATCAATTCAATTGGCTCAGAGATTTGGTTTCAATGCATCAGCAGGTTTCCAGTTCCAATGAATTTTTAGAAACTGTCAAAACAGATTTGTTTGATTCCGAAATTTATGTTTTCACTCCAAAGGGTGAAGTTAAAGAGCTTCCTGAGGGGGCTACTCCCATTGATTTTGCATATTCCATTCATACAGGCGTAGGACATACCTGTATTGGTGCCCGTTGTAATGGAAAAATTGTACCACTCAAACATGTTTTGCAAAATGGCGACACTGTTGAAGTTTTGACTTCAAAAACACAAAAGCCTTCGAAAGATTGGTTGAAGATTTGTGTCACCACCAGAGCCAAAAGTAAAATCCGCGCTTTCGTCAAAGAAGAACAGCGTCGGATCTCCCAATTGTTAGGGCGTGATTTGGTTGAAAAAGAGTTTCGGAAATATGGTCTTAGTGTTTCCCGTTATCTCAAGGCCGATGAATTCGAGAAATATTTAAAAGATTTTGGTGTCAAAGATTTCGACGATTTGTGTGTCAAAGTTGGTTATGGAAAACTTGAACCAAAACATCTTGTTGAACGAGTGGCACCGAATATCAAACCTCCTGTTGAAAATCCAAAAAATGATCAGAGTTTTTTGGATAAGATTTTTAAGGCCGCCGCAAAGAAGAATAAATCAAATAGTCTCGTTATTGTTGATGGCATGGAAGATGTACTCGTTTATTACGGACGTTGTTGTAATCCTATTCCAGGAGATCCTATAATTAGTTTCATTTCTCGTGGTCGAGGAATAACTGTTCATCGCGCCGATTGCGGACGAGCCTTTGCCATGGATCAAGAGCGAAGAGTTGAGGTCCGATGGAACAAAGTCAGTGATGCGAATTTAGAGAGAACAGTGCGTCTCATGATTACCTCGCAGGATACTCCAGGGCTTTTAAAATTAATGAGCGAGGCCTTTGCCGTTCAGGGAATTAATATTAATAACGCGAATATTCGTACCACCAAGGATAAAAAAGCAGTTTGTCTTTTTGATCTGAGCGTTCGTGATGCCTCACAATTACAAGCGGTTATTTTTGAACTTCAGAAAATTCGCGGCATCATGGCTGTAGAGAGAATCACCCAGAAGTAATCTCATAGTTTACTGAATTTGTCTTAAATTGAGACAGTTAACTTAGTTCAAAAAAAATAACAAATGCCATAAGAAAATTTGAAACTTGCCGATAAGTGGATGGGACAAAGTATTCCACAGGAGACCTATGTTCGACATACTGAGTAGCAGTTTACTAGGTTCTGTTGTCACGGATAAATCCGGACAAATTCTTTTTTGTAATTCCAAAGCAAAACAAATTTTAGGTTACTCTTCGTTCATGAAAGGAAAAGTGGATATTCAGAGCTTTTTTACCGAAAAGACAGATTCGTTTGGAGAAACCGCAGTCCTTGTTAAGTTAGCCAATGGCACTGAAGTCCTAGTTGAAAAAAAATCCATAGTTAAAGATGATGTAAAATTTGAAGTCTTTTTTGTTTCCGAACGGGTCGAGTTGTTAAATCAAGAGAAAATCAATATCAGTTCTGAAAATGCCGAAGCTGTTGAAGCCCTGAAGATCGATGTGCTTATGAAAGATATTCAGATTGATCGCAAAGAGTATGAGCTACAATCAATGAAGGATTTAATGTATTTGCTCGCAGGGTTACAGGACATTCAGTCGATCGCGACCAAGTTTGTGGATTGTTGTTTCCAGCACCTTATATTTTCAAAAGGCATGTTTTTTCATCAGCTGAGCCAAGAGGATACTGATAGCTATCTTATCCTGGTAAATCTTCCGGCGAATAAGGCGATGGATGCCGATGAACAAAGGGATTGGTGTCAGGAATTTTCAAAGAAATATGCAAATGTTCTAAAAGTGACCCATGGTCCTTGGGCGGGGATTGATGATCCGTTCAGATCTAGTTTTGCCGCTCTCGGAATCAATCGGATAAAGGAAGTTTTGTGTTACCCCCTAAAAATAGACAATAAGTTTTTAGGCTTTTTTTTGTTTATCACCGAAGAAGGACATTTTGGAGTCGAACCCGAAGATCTTCTGTTGATGGAGGATTTACTCCAATTGGTTCATCCAATTTTTAATAATGCACTCCTTCTTGAAGACTCTCTTACAGATGAACTCACCAAACTTAAAAATCGTAGAATGTTTGATGTCAGTTTAAATAGGGAGATCGCCTTTGCTCAGGAGATTGGCAAAGAGTTTTCCTTGTTAGCAATTGATATTGATCGTTTTAAAAGTATTAATGATCGATTTGGGCATGCGACGGGTGATCAGGTTATTCGCTCCCTGGGAGCACTCTTACGCAAGCAGATAAGGCATCATGATGCTGCATTTCGCTTTGGTGGAGAAGAGTTCATGGTTTTAGTCACTGGAAATGTGGATGGTGCAAAAATTGTGGCTAACCGAATTCAAGAAGCGGTCAGAAAATTAAGGATACCATTGGAAGATGGTGCTGAGCTCCAGTTTACGATCAGCATTGGCCTAGCACAATTTCACGAAGGCCTAGGGAGTCTTGAGTTGTTTTCTCTTGCCGATAAGGCCCTCTATCGTTCCAAGAACGATGGACGAGATAGAATCACTGTGGCTACTGAGTCTAACGCTCGCAGCGCCTAGAATAATTGTAACTGGCCAGCGTGGTCAAGCGTAGTGCTGTGCCAAAATCAGCAATAATCCTTGTCTCTGGCCAGTCTTCTACTGAGATCAGTTTTAGTTTTTCATAAATGTAGATAGGTAATCCACTGGTTCGACCAGTGAGACTCCCAAGGTTCTGCCCTCGGATTTAGTGTTCGCCCAGCTAGAATTAGAGTACTACCTCCCAGGGCGTGGCGGTCCATAGGAGGTAACATGTCGAACTACGAGAGTTTGAGTCATTCGAAGTGGGATTGCACGTATCATGCAGTATTCATTCCGAAGGGGCGCAAGAGGGAACTTTATGGGCAGATTAGAACATATATGAAACAGCATTTCATGAGCTGGCAAGACAGCGAGAAAGCAGAGTTGAAAAAGGTTCGTTGGTTCAGGGTCATGTTCATATGATGATCAGGATTCCGCCAAAATATTCTGTGGCAGAAGTTGTTGGTTACATAAAGGGTAAGAGTGCCATAGCCGTAGCTCGTCAGTTTGGTGGTCGAAAGCGAAACTTTAATGGCGAGAAGTTTTGGGCAAGAGGTTACGCAGTTTCTACGGTAGGCTTCGAATTCCTCTAGCACGGCTTTTACGCCGGATTCGATTTGGATCAGATGAGGGCGGCACGCTGCTATTGGAGCTGTTCAAACCAAGTCCAGCCGAAATCGACGAAAGTGCATCCACTAACGAATTGAGCACAACTTTCGCATCCTCCGGCCAGTTGGCGTTGAGACGATGACCCTGTTTCGTTGGTGGATTGTTGATGATGTTTCTGCTATTTGCTGAATTAGGGATTTTCTAAAAAATAGTTCACGATCATGGTGGATACATCCGGACCACGAGGGCCAATGGAATTGAGGGGGTCAGCACCACTCCATTCGTGATTCAAACCCAAGACAAGGACGCCATGTCCTCGGAGCACATTATCTTGATAGAAAGTTTGATGGATATAACCGTAGCGGTTAAGCTCGGGGCCAATAAATTTCGAGTTAGTCTGGGTGTTTGCAAAATAATCCTTTTTCAGACCGAAAAAATGACGTGGATTCATCACTTGATCGCGCGTTCCCTGAATGAGGAACATTTTACCACTATAATTTGATGGGGAGCAGGCCGTGTTTCTCTGATGCAGGGGGATTGGCCCCGTCTGAGCGATCATCAATGACTCTTGCCAAGTGGAAGCGAGGCCATAACCCATTCCGGAGTGGATCGCGGCTCCACGGAAGACAGTGGGATAGCAACTGGTGAGGACACTCACTAAAGAGGCTCCTCCAGACATTCCTAAGACATAAATTTTGTTTGCGTCGATATCATATGTTCTGAGCAGTTCCTGAATTCTGGCGACAAGAACGGCACCATCTCCACCTCCAGGTTGTTGCGATGCATCTGTGTAAAAGTCAAAACAGCCTTTTGAATCTTCGCCTAATGAAGGTTCGGGATATAACACATAGAAGCCATACTTTTCTCCAAACTCCGACATCCGCGTGGCTTTTTCGCTATCCTCCGCATGGCTGAGGCAACCATGGAGTGCCACAAATAAGGGAGCGTGGACTTGGGGCCGAGAGGGAATAAATAATTTTTCTGTAGCACTGGCAATGGATGGCGTTAGTGCGAGCAGAATAACGAGCAGACTCATCGTCCTTAAAATGATGTTTTTTTTCACAGTTCCTCCGTGCGCCGGGATAAACCGGCAGATTGGTTGTTAATGTAATGTTA
>CAZYOE010000046.1:0-20614 GCA_964648725.1 uncultured Pseudobdellovibrionaceae bacterium
GCTTAAACTCGACGAAAATCTAGACACTCATTCACTTTTTTGATGGAGAATCCACTAGCCAAAGCACTCAGGGATAGTTGCCCAATAATAAAAACCATAAATATTCTAGGTAAGAATAGCGTCAGCATATGAGGAACTCCTTGGATAGCGGTAAAGTAAGCAAAATCAATACCAAATCCGAACTTAAGATAAAGTTAGCTCTTGCCCTAAATGCTAGAAACTCTGCAAGTTTTGAGCAAAAAAAAGCCCCTGGGTTTCATCAGGGGCTTTTTTTCGTTCATAATTCTATAAATAAAACGGGTTTAATCGTTCTATTTGATTCTCATAGCGTAGAACGAGCGCCATACGAACACTAGACCGACCGCCATCATGATGACAGCAGCAACAGTCGTAGTGCCAGTATCTTGCCCGTGGTTTGATATTTTAACTGCAATTTCTGCTGCTAAAAGACCAAACAAAGTTGTGAACTTGATGATTGGGTTCAAAGCCACAGACGCTGTATCTTTGAATGGGTCACCAACAGTGTCACCAACAACGGTCGCAGCGTGAAGTTCAGTGCCTTTTTCTTTCAAGTCAACTTCAACACGTTTCTTAGAGTTATCCCAAGCACCGCCGGCGTTAGCCATAAACATTGCCTGATACAATCCGAAAACAGCAATTGAAATCAAATAGCTCGCGAAGAAAGTTGGAGAGAAGAATGCGAATGCTAAAGTAAGGAAGAACACAACACCAAAGATATTGATCATTCCCAATTGAGCAAATTGCGTACAGATTTTTACAACCGCTTTTGAGTCTTCAACAGAAGCTTTAGTTGTAGATGCATCTAACTTAATATTCTTCTTAATGAATTCAACCGCTTTATACGCGCCAGTCACAACGGCCTGAGTTGATGCTCCAGTGAACCAGTAAATAACTGCACCACCAGTGATCAAACCCATCAAAACCTGAGGATCAAGGAGATCTAACTTCAAGTTTAAAAGCAAGATGATCGAGAAGATCATCGTTGTTGCACCGATAACTGCAGTACCAATAAGAACTGGTTTAGCAGTGGCTTTGAAGGTGTTTCCAGCAGAGTCATTCTCTTCAAGGAACAGCTTTCCACGTTCAAAATCAGGTTTGAAACCGAAATCTTTTTCGATTTCCTTACTGATGTTTGGGATAGTTTCGATTTGTGACAATTCAAACACGCTTTGCGCGTTGTCAGTCACAGGACCGTAAGAGTCAACAGCGATAGTCACAGGACCCATTCCCAACATGCCGAATGCCACAAGTCCAAAAGCAAATACAGCCGGGTAAATCATTAATGCTTCAAGGCCCTGTTGGCTTGTTAAGTATGCAATATACATCAAACCAACCATTGTAATACCTTTCCAGAATGCGCTGAAGTTACCAGCAACGATACCAGAAAGCACGTTCAACGATGCGCCACCTTCACGAGAAGCTTCAACGACTTCAAGGACGTGTTTCGATTTTGACGACGTAAATACTTTTGTCAGTTCGGGAATAATGGCAGCTGCTAATGTACCACAGCTGATGATGGTCGAAAGTTTCCACCAGATGCCATTTTCAATTTCACTCAGCATGAAATAGCTAAGTGCATAAGTCACACCAATTGATACAACTGAAGTCACCCATACGAGAGCTGTTAACGGAATTTCAAAGTCAAAGTGTTTAGCTTGGGAATACTTTGCTCGGAAAACAAAGTTATTGATCCAGTAAGCCACGATTGACGTTAAGACCATCAAGATTCTCATTGCGAAAATCCAAACGATGAACCTCGCCTGCATAATTGTTCCATCCGGCATGAGCTCACGAGTTCCATTAACCATATGGAAACCAACGGCCAAAACGATGAAGCTGATCAAAGCCACACCAGTCACGCCATAAGTTTCAAAACCATCAGCTGTTGGTCCAACAGAGTCACCAGCGTTGTCACCAGTGCAGTCTGCAATAACACCAGGGTTACGAGCATCGTCCTCTTTAATTTTAAAAACGATTTTCATTAAGTCAGAACCGATGTCAGCAATCTTAGTGAAGATACCACCGCAAACTCGGAGAGCACTTGCACCCAAAGATTCACCAATTGCGAAACCGATGAAGCATGAACCAGCCGCTTCTGCAGAAACGAGGGTAAGGATTACGATCATCAAGATCAACTCAACGCAAATCAAAACCACACCAATTGACATACCTGCACGAAGTGGAATGTCCATCACAGGGTAAGGCTTATCGCCCAAGGAGGCGAAAGAAGTTCTGCTGTTTGCGTAAGTGTTCAAGCGGATACCAAACCAAGCTACCGCGAATGAACCCAAAATTCCGAGGATAGACCAAAGAAGGATCAAAGCAACCCGAGAAGCTTCGAAACCGAGAAGTACGCCAAAGTAATAAACGATACATGAACCGATAAATACTTCTAAACCGATCAAAAGCTTACCTTGTTGAAGAAGGTAGGTTTTGCAGGTTTCGTAAATGAGGTTTGAAACCTCAAGCATGGATTTGTGGGCAGGCAAGCGCTTAATACCCATAAATTCATATAATCCAAAAAGGATCCCGAAAACCGCAACAGCAGCACCGCTCGCTAAGATGGTATGACCAGAAAGGTCACCCAATAGCGGGAATGTGATGTCAAGATTCGGGATGACTAGATCGGCTTCACTCGCAAAAGCTGAGCTTGTCAACAAAGTGAGTGCAGCAAACAGTAGCATTCTCATGTCAACCTCGTATTCTTGTTTGTTATTGTTAAATTTTTATTATGAGAATTGGACCATAAGTAAATTCTGGGGCGATGTCAAAACTTTGATAATAGGTCAAAAGAAGCGAAGCGGCTTAAAATATACGCATGAAAGAGGGGGGGTAAATGTTGTTCAATTGCATTCATGGATATGTGTACTTAACAAAAATGGTATGGAGATTTTTATCAAGATAGGGATCGTTATTAATATCATTTAAGTCTTCGTCGGAATAACCGCTCGTCACTTCTTGAATGAGGACGGAGATTTGGTCGACGACAAAATGGATGCGCCATGTGCGATAACTAAATACAAACTGATGAGTTTGCTCGTTCATTGAGCGTACTCGCTTGCGTCGTTTATCCGTGGGATGAAAACGTAATTGTTGTAACAAGGTTGGTTCCAGCTCTGTAAGGCCCTGTGATTTCAAAAATAAAATTTGTTTCTGAGCCTGCTCAGTAAAGCTAATTTTATATTCTTGGGGCTCGGTCACCCATCCTAGTGTGGCTCTTGGAAAACTGTCCGCGTAAGATAAATAAGGTTTGATATCCAAGATAGGGGTTTCATCCACTAAATCATGTCCTGAAACAAATATCTTTGGCCCCTCGATTTTTTCAATTTTAACCGCCGACATCCCAATAGGATTGGGGCGATAGGGACTGCGACTGGCAAAGACTCCCACTTTGTGGTCTGCTCGCGGAGGGAATACTTTGGGTTTCCAGCGTGATTCGCTCTTATGAAAGACAAACAAAATCCAAAGGTGTGAGAAGCCCTCAAGGTCAGTGAGCATTTCATTCCATTGCGGAAAGCCCGAGAGATCGATAATTCCCGTGGATGTGGCATCGAGAACTCCTTGGCAACCCGCCTCCAAGTTTTGCCTTTTTGAACAATTAAAGCTGGCGATGGCCTTAAAACTGAAGTTACTGGTCATGTTGACGACACCATTCAAAGGCAAAAATTCCAAAGCAATTAGCAACATTCATTGAGTTTTTAATACATCGGAGTGGGATGCGAACCGTGGCATCACACGCAGTAAGTATTTTAGGATCGAGCCCAAAACGTTCATTCCCTAACACAATGGCCATTGGTTTCGGCAAGGTCACGGCTCCAAGTTCCTGAGCTGAGCTGGAGGTTTCCAAGGCCCAAACCTTTACTCCTGTGCCTTTGAGATGTTCGATTATTTCCAACGTGGATTCGCAGTGTTCCCAAGCGGTGCAATCGCTGCTTCCCATCGCGATTTTTTGGACCGCTGGATGGTCAGGGGTGGGAGTGTAGCCGACTAAATAAATTTTATCGATGCCAAAACCATCGGCCAAGCGGAATAGGGCACCCACATTGAAGGCTGAACGCCAATAGTCGGCAATAACGATCAAAGGGACTTTAGCGAGCTGATTCATTGGGCGATCGGGGAGTGCTCCAAGAATTTCCGAATCGCTGAGTCGACGATCTAAGAAACGCTCAAGTGGAACCAACAAATTTAGCCATTGTCGCGACGTCCAATGGCCTTCAAAAATAACAGCCAGCCGTCCGATTTTTTGCAAAGAAGGATTATCGTGAGTTTGTAGTTTTCGAAACGCTTGAAGAAGCTCTTGAAACTCAGCAGAGTCAGGGGTTGCGTCGTTAAAGGAACGAGCCAGTTGATTAGCCCGTTCCCAGAGAATTTTTAATTCCATTTACTTTATACTGTCTCCGGGTTTAGCTCCCTGATCAGGATTAAGAATAAATAATTCTTTGCCTCCAGCGCCGGCCGCGAGAACCATGCCTTCTGATACGCCAAATTTCATTTTGCGCGGTTCAAGGTTAGCTACTACAACCGTCAGTCTACCGACAAGATCTTGGGGCTGATAGGCACTGCGAATTCCGGCGATAATTTGGCGGAGCTTACCTTCACCAAGATCTACTTTTAGCCGGAGCAATTTATCCGCATCAGGAATAACCTCGGCCTCAACGATCTTAGCCACTCGCAAGTCGATTTTTGCGAACTCATCATAATTAATCAGCGGTGTTTGACCAACCGTTGTTCTTTCTTTGCCATCCTTCTTATCGTTACTGGCTTTTGCTGGCGTTGCGGCTGGCTCCCTGCCTTCTTGAAGCTTTTTAGTTTCTTCAACAATCGCCGCTACTTTTATGGGATCGATCCGAACAGCAAGATGTTCATATTCATTAAGTTTGGTGTCGGTTAAAACTTGAGCCACATGAAACCAAGAATAGGATTTTTCTCCAAAAAGTTTTTCGACTTTGCTTGCGTAGGTTGGCAGGAGGGGTTTTAGATAGATCGTGAGGATTCTAAACACGTTAAGAATGGTACTGACCACTTTTTTGGTGCCCTTGGGATCAGACTCAAGAGTTTTCCATGGGGCCATTTCATCAAAATACCTATTGGCTTCATCCGCTAGGGCACGAATTTCATGAATCGCTTTTGAGAAATCTCTTTGATCGTAATGCTCGGCAATAACTTCAGATTGTATTTGAACTCTTTTTATCAAAGCCATGCCTTCCTCAGAAGGCGTACACATCATGCCATCCATTTTTTTGGTGAGCATCTGTGCTCCTCGCGAACCAAGATTAGTGATTTTACCGATGAGATCACTATTTACTCTTTGAGTAAAATCCTCGAGGTTTAAGTCAAGATCATCTACTGAATTGGATAGTTTGCATGCATAGTAGTAGCGTAAGTATTCAGGTGAAAGGTGATTTAAATAGGTACGGGCACTGATAAATGTACCTTTTGATTTACTCATTTTCTCGCCGTTCACGGTTAACATGCCGTGCACCCAAACGGAGTTGGGCGTTTTGAAACGTGAGCAACTGAGCATGGCTGGCCAGAATAGCGTGTGAAAATAAACAATGTCTTTGCCAATGCAGTGATAAATTTCGCTCTTTTTGTGTTGCCAATAATCCTCTAGTTTTTTGCCATTCTTCTTGCACCATTGCCAAGTGGAAGCAATGTAACCCACCGGCGCATCCATCCATACATAAAAATATTTGTTGTCATAGCCAGGAATTTTGAAACCAAAATAAGGTTCATCGCGTGAGATATCCCATTCTCTTAAGTCTTGATCGAGCCATTCGGACATTTTTTTGGCCACTTCTTTTTGGGTGTGTTGTGGAACCCACGATTTCAAAAAAGCTTGAAAATGCTGTAGCTGAAACAACAAATGCTCGGAGGATTTGATGACCGGTTTATTTCCACAGATTGAACACTGAGCGTTCGTTAAATCAGCTGGAGTGTAGGTGGCACTGCATTTGTCGCAAGAATCGCCATATTGATCTGGAGACCCACATTTAGGACAAGTTCCCTTAACAAATCGATCGGGCAAAAACATTTTATCGTGCTCGCAGTAGAGTTGCTCAATCGATCGGGTGGAAATATGGCCCTTTTCTTTAACGGCCGCGTAAATTTCTGCCATCAGTTCCTGATTCTCTTCAGAATGGGTGGAACCGTAGTTATCAAAGTGAATTAAGAATTCATTAAAATCCTTTTGGTGTTCGTGCCAGGATTGTTCAATCAGTGCCTCAGGAGTTCGTCCTTCTTGGCGAGCCCGCACCATGATGGGGGTTCCATGAGTATCGTCAGCGCAGATGTAAATACATTCGTGTCCCCGCATTTTTTGAAAACGAGTCCAAAAATCCACTTGAAGGTATTCAACGAGGTGGCCAAGGTGGATTTGTCCATTCGCATAGGGAAGGGCAGCGGTCACTATTATTCTGCGGGGTTCAGCCATAATCAAACTTCCTTTTTGTCAGTGAGGAGTTTTAATGCATATCTTAAGAATCTAACAAAATCAAAACTTGCTTGCGCTCAAGTGTATCAATTTGAAGCAGTCTCGCTGAAACAGGCTGAGTAAATGACTTAGGTCGAGTTTTTTGTGGCATGGAATTGGTATGATTGAGTCGCTAAATGGTTCTCATATAGAATAAATCTATGGTCAAATGGCGGGGAAATTTATGTCAAAGGTCCATATGATAAAGTTGATTTTGATCGGCACTCTTTTTGGGACCCTTAGCTCTTGTGGTAAGAAGGGCGACCAAAGTTTGATCGTCAAGTTAGTCCCTAAAGACACGCTCGTCCTGGAAGTACCTGCGGCTTATAGTTGCATGCAAATTGTTGCAGGCATTCAGACTTCTGATGGCAATTTAGTTCCTGAGGTTGCTGGACCGCTCATTCAGTTCAATCGAATGTCTTTAGAGTGGACGAAGGAAAATATTCCGCTCCATGTTCATTCCGCCAAGCTTAAGATTATTGGAAATGGCATCGTGGGGGGAGAGACAACCTGTGATTTGACCCTCCAATTACTGCCGCTGTTTGAATCGTCGGACGCTAATAATTCCAATATTTTTAAAGGTGGCGAGTTCCTTAAAAATGGAAGAATCGACAGCAACCCAAATTGTCGTATTCCATGCTCTATTCCGTTAGTCGATCCGGAAAAACCAGAAATTATGGCGACCGGCGAGCTTATTGTTAAGGCTTCTGAAATTGCTAGCTCCGGCACGGACGAAGAAGTCTGGCACCGGGTTAGATCCAGTTTTCGTTTCGTGATCAAACCCTAAACGGCTAATCGTTTTGTGCTATGATTTTATACCATTTCCAGTTAGAAAGTAGACCAAGGCGGCAAGGAGAAGGCGCGGAGCCTTACTTCCTGTAAGGCGCACAATCCGACGACGCAGCCAACGATGGGCTACGAACTAAATGGAACTGGTATTTGTTGTTTGACCACCCCAAGCATATATCAAGCTGCCGCCTTTTATGAATTGAATGATTCGTGATGAAACCGTTTGATCCAGAGCAGGGCATCCCCAACTGCGGCCAATCTTTTCAGCACTATCGGTGACGTAAGAAGCTCCATGCACCACAATCGCTCTGGAGCGGGCGTTGTTGTTGGTAATGCTAAGTCCATCGAGTTTTAGCGATAAGCCATGCTGTCCTTGATAGGTTGTACTAGTAATATAGAATCCTATGGAGGTAGCTTTGGAATCTGGCTTGTTTGAAAATCGCTCGGCCCAACCATCATGATTTGCATCAGATCCTTGTCCATGGGCGACTCTGAGGTTTTCAACGGCGCCACTTTTCATGTTTACCAAATAGAATCGACGCAGATTCGATTTCTGCGTGAAATCAATCACGGTTAAATAATTCGGAGTCGAAATCTTATCTTTCACTTCATCATAGTACATCAGTGCCTGTTTAAGAGCTTGATCAGGGATGATGTGTTTGGGGTCAAGATGATCATATTGGGACCAATCAATGGCTTGAGCGAAGGGCCCTGAAACCAACGAAACTAAAACTGCGCCAATGGCCAACAAAAACTTACTAAACATTGTAAAGCTCTCTTCTAATATCTGCTTAAAATTTAGGATATCTGAGAGATTGAGGAGAGGTCCTCCCTTGAGATGGTTTGTCTGGACTTATTTGCGGCTTAAGTCCAGACTTGAGTCCGCTGAAAAAGTCCAGCTTGGGGCAGCAGCCCTGGTCTGACAAAAGCTAGCGACATTGAGTGCTCGGAGGAGCCAAAGTCTGCATTGGGCGTTTGTGAAAAAAACAGTTATTTAGGCGACAGAGAGTGAAGGTGTGGGTGTGAAGTTTGCGTTAGTGACGGTGGTTTCGAATAAAGAAAAATGGTTTCAAGACGTGAAGGAACTCTACACCGATAAGATCAATCACTTCATTAAGTTTGAGATCGAAGGTTTGAAAGCCAGTAAATTGGAACGCGGAAGCTCTGAACAGAAAAAAAAGCTGGAATCAGATATGATTTTGAAGTTTTTGAAATTCGATGATTATGCCGTTTTATTGGATGAGCGTGGCAAGTCCTACTCGTCAGTTCAGTTGTCTCAATGGCTTGAAAAAGAAATGACGCATTCTTCGAATAAACGAATAGTATTTATTATCGGGGGCGCCTTTGGGGCCAGTGAGGAACTTAAAAGAAGAGCTAACATCACATTGCAAATGGGACCCTGGACTTTGAATCATTTAGTGGCTCAAACAGTTTTGCTGGAGCAAATATATCGCGCAATGACAATCATGAAGGGGTTACCCTACCACAATGTTTAAGGCGTATCATCCGTTCGATGACTGGGGCAAATTCATTGAGTATGGGGTCATCCGCAGAAATCGAATCTTCTAAGGCTAGGCTCATACTTGCGAAGGACCCTTGTTTTTTCCAAGTCGCCAAAATGCGATATTGGGTTTCATTGAGTTCTTCGAGGTGTACCTGAAAGTCTTTTTTGGAGAGAAAGTAATAGGAGGGGCCTTTCCAATGTTCTGGGAGCAGGCTTTCATCTCTTTGTACCGCACGATAAATATTTGTTATTTGATAGGGGCTTGTAAAAACTTGAAATTGAGTTGCGAGCTTAAGCTCGCCAAGTTGTTCCTCGGAAGCGGGGATATCAATGACAGGATTTGCTTCTGCTGCCGAATGGAAAAACTCATGGTGAGCCCATTCTAATTGGGCAAGATCGGGTAAAAAGGGAAAATGGTCTAATACGATGGGATGCAAGCTTGTTTTTAAATAAAGGGGGAATTCGTGGCCATAAATATTTATATCCCACGATTGAGAGGGATTTTTTAGAACATAATCTCCAGAGAATTTATGAAATTGTTCATCACCCATAATTTTCCAAGTCATTGGAAAGTGTTCACCCAACACGCCTTGAAGTCGGCAAAAGTAATCAGTCTTATAGATCTTGAGGCTATCTTGAGGTGCTAGCCGGGGGGTTCCCTTAACGTTAATGGGAATGGACTCAGAACGACCTGTTATAAACTTGAGAATCGAATCAAGGTTCTTCATGTTGCTACATCCGATGACTTCATTAACAAAGGCACGTGATTGATGATTCGAGATTTTATTTTATTAACTTCCAACTCAAGTGTTTCAAGAGAGGGTATCTCATCATCCCATTCTATCATAGTAGGCACCAGTCTTTGACCTTGGAGCCATTGTTCGTAAAGATCCCAGACGGGATCTTGGACTGGCTTAGAGTGGGTATCAAAAAGATAGGCGCCCATGTCAGTATGTCCGGCAAGGTGAATTTGTTGAACGCGGTGGGTGGGAACCATTGATAGGACTTGCTGCGGATTTAAATCGAAATTTCTACTGGTTACATAAAGATTATTTAGATCAAGGAGTAGTCCGCAACCGCTTCTGTCCGAAACTTCCTTAATGAATTCCCACTCAGGAATCTCGTCATCTTGGAGTTGCATATAGGCTGACGCGTTTTCTAATAGAATCGGTCTTCCAATAAATTCTTGAACAGTTTGAATTCGAGGAATCAGAGACTCAATCGTTTTTCGGGATAGCGGCAGGGGCAGTAAGTTGTGAGTGTTGTTACTTTGCAACCCAGTCCAGCAAAAGTGGTCAGAAACAAGCATTGGTGCAAAATCATCAATCAAGTTTTTAAGTAGCTGCAAATAGCAAAAATCAAGGGGATCAGGTGAACCGATAGAAAGTGAAACTCCATGGAAGGCCAGTGGATAATCTTTACGGATCTGTTCTAGGATCCAACGCGGTCGTCCCTTTGTGGTGAGGTAGTTCTCAGTTATTATCTCAAACCATTCAATGCTTGGCGAAGGGCGCTGTAACAGAGTAGGGTAGTGAGGTGGACGCAATCCTGCCCCAACCATCGTTGAAGTCTTTAAAGCAGAAGTACGTGTCACCATTGATTCAACTCTTACTTTTTAACGGGTTTAGATTCAGTCTTGGGACTGTCCTGTTTCGGAGCAGCTTTTGCGGGTTCAGGCATTTCGCCTCCCGACACTTTCCATTGACCTTTCTTAGATTTGCAGTCTTTTTCACTGAGGGTAACCCAGCCTTGACCTTTGCATGTATTCATTCCGTGGCAAGAATGACCTTGGCCACCGCATTCACCTTTACCTTTGCATTCATTCATGCCATGACACTCTCCCATTGGAGTCGCGGGAGCTGCCGTTTTTGCTTTTTCAGCGGCACCTGCATTTGAAGCCAATACTAAACCCGTAAGAGCTGCGAACATAATTTTAGATTTCATGAAAAGACCTCCTTTTTGTCTCTATGGAAAATGGTATTACATCCAGTTATTCATAGCTTTCTGCAGATATCAAGACCAAAGTGGGAGAGTGGCGTCTCGCGGAAGGTCCTATAAGGAAGATTTAGCTGAGCAAGTCTTGAGCTACCAGGTATTGAACCGATAAGAACTATAGATGCAACTAACACGAAGTTCTCTGCAAAAAGAAACCAAAGTTCGGTACTTGGTCGCGAACACCAGTCCTGGTGCTTTGGTGTACCTGATATTGCCAAGTTATCTTTGCTTCTTCGAGAAAACTTCTGTCGATGTATGGATTTTATCGGGGGCTGTTGCGCTTTTTGCCATCCTGCGCTTTACCTGGCCTCGATTAAACAAAAATTATGAATCCAGGTCCCATCTCGTTGGTCTTTACAGTTTTTCAGGGCTTCTCTGCTTGATGTCTTCGGTGCTTGCGTTTCGTTCCTTGGATGGAAATTTTAAGATTGAGTCAGTACTCTTTAATACAATTTTTATCGCAACCATGACGTCTGGAGTGATGTCGGCATTTAGTGCAGAACCGATTGCAGCGGCAATTTTTGGGTCGCTGATTCTATTTCCTTTTACCAGTGCCTTAGCTCTGAGTTCTCCAAAGCTGACTTTGTGGTTTCTTGTCGGCAGCGTGCTTTATCTCGCCTGGAATATGTTACAGGTTCAGCGCACCCTTAAAAACTATATAAAAATCCAAGATGCTGAAAAAATGGTGGTGTTTCAGGAACAAAGATTGAGAGAGTTTATTAACTCCCTCCCGGGTTATGTATCTTGGTTTGATAATGAACTTAATTACTTGGATGTTAATAGTAAGTTGACGGAGCTGACCGGCCTGGAGCGAAACGAAATTGTGGGTAAAAATCTTGGGTTCGCAAATCCCGGCGATCCTTTGATCAACAAAATTCGACAATTTAAAAATTCAAATCAAGCTCATGAAATCATCGAATTATCATTGCAGGAGGAAGGTCAGGAAAGACATTTCTTGACCACCTTACTTCGCCATCGCGTTTCGTCAACGGAAGAACAAATCAGTGTATTAAGTCTTGATGTTTCTCAGTTGAAAGCCCAAGAATTGGAGCTTGAAGAAAAACGACTGCAATTAATGCATCAGGAGAAATTTGCGGCCCTCGGAGAAATGGCTGGTGGTATTGCTCATGAAATCAATAATCCTTTAGCGATCATTTGCGGCAAGGCGGAAGTGCTTTTGATGCAGAAGACTCATGGAACTCTCACCGATGAAACTTTAGAACGACAATTGAAAGGCATTAACAGTACCTCTCAGCGGATCATCAAAATAGTGAAGTCTTTAAAAAATCTGGCTCGCGATGGCCGGATCAATTACATCGAAAAGACATCTGTCGCTTCCGCTATTGATCCTCTCATTGATATTATGACTTCTCGCTTAGAAAATATGGGGGTGGGCCTAACTGTCGATCGCCAGGGATTTGAAACAGAGATGAAGTGTGGCGTAGTCGAGTTAGGACAGGTGCTTATGAACTTAATTATCAATTCGGCTCAAGCAATAGAGTTGCTGGACGAAAAATGGGTGAAGGTTGAGATTCAATCCGATGCGATGAAAGTTTATATCCTCATCAGTGACAGTGGGAAGGGCATCTCCGCTGACGTTCAGAAAAAATTGTTCCAACCATTTTTCACCACGAAAGCCCCCGGCATGGGAACTGGTATGGGATTATCGCTCTCTAAAGAGTTGATGCGAAAACAAAAAGGTGATCTCTATTATCGAAGTGGCCTAGCCAATACCACCTTTGTTTTAGAACTTCCAAAAGCAGAAGATTCGGAGCGAGCCTCTTGATTCACTTCGGAAGTTTACTGTTCCTTAAAATCATCAGGGTGAATCCCGTATTTTTTTATTTTTCGCAGTAGAGTATTTTTGGGGATGTTAGCATGGGCCACAGTTTGATTGATTTTACCTTTATTGGCTTTTAAGGCACTAACGATAAAGTCTCTCTCTGCTTGTTCCTTGAATCGGTCAAAGTCGAGAGGCCCCTCGTAACTGTTATTGTTCGAAGCTGATTCTAAGGAATCTCTGACATATTCAGGTAAGCTTGCTAACTGTATTTCATCAGAGTTTTCAATAATAAAAGCACGTTCAATGAGGTTTTCAAGTTCGCGGATATTACCAGGCCACTGGTAGCGTTTTAAGGCTTCCATGGCTAAGGCATGAATGCCATTAATATTGTTTGGATGTTTTTTGCCGATTTTTTTTATAAAATGTTGGACCAATGCAGGGATGTCATCTCCTCGTTCGCGCAATGGTGGTAAAAAGATCGGTAGAACATTTAATCGGTAAAATAAATCCTCACGAAAATTACGATCTTCAATCATTTTTTCCAAATTGCGATTGGTGGCTGCAATGATCCGTGTGTTTGTTTTTATTTCGCGTTGGCCACCTACAGGGACGAATTTTCTTTCCTGCAAAACCCGGAGTAGTTTAACTTGCATTTCGGGTTTTAATTCTCCAATTTCATCCAGAAAAAGCGTTCCATTATTGGCGAGCTGAAATTTTCCAATCTTTCGTTCAACGGCTCCGGTAAAAGCACCTTTTTCATGACCGAAAAGTTCACTCTCCATCAGCGCGTCTGGAATGGCGCCACAATTGATGGCCACAAAAGTACCGTTTTTTCGAGGAGAGTTAAAATGAATGGCGCGAGCGACAAGTTCTTTGCCAGTTCCATTTTCGCCGCGGATTAACACGGTGGTATCGACCTTGCAAAGTTTGTGGATTAGAAAAAAGACCTCTTTCATTTTATGAGAATGGCCTACGAACTCGCTATCAATATCATCATCAAAAATGGGATTAGACAGCATGAGATCCGACACCATTTCGCGAGCTTCAACGGCTTGTCTCACAATGTTCACGAGCCGATTTGGATCAACAGGCTTTTCGAGGTAATCATAGGCCCCTTCTTTAATGGCAAGGACCGCATCCTGAAGGTTTGCATGGGCCGTCATTAAGACAACGAATGTGCGTGGATCATGTTCTCTAATTTTAGTCAAAGCTTCAAGTCCATCCATTTGTGGCATTTTGACATCCATCAAAACCAGGTCGTAGTTTCCAGCTCTGACTTGGTTGAGTGCCTCCGCACCCGTGGCCGCCTCATCAATTTGAAAACCGAAATCAGGCAAGGTATTTTGTAAAATAGAGGTGACAGACTTTCGTAGCTCACTTTCATCATCGACGATGAGAACTTTCAATAACTCCATTGCCATCTCCTTAACTTTCTGTGGGTAGATATAGATCGACAGTGGTGCCTTTGCCAACTTGACTTGTCAGTGACACACGCCCGCCATGCAGTTCTATAAAATATTTGACCAAATAGAGACCTAACCCTGAGCCTTTGGTTTTTAAATCTTGATTCTTTCCACGTACAAACTTGCCAAAAACGCTATCCAGATCTTCAGGACTAATTCCTTCTCCCGTATCGCGAATCCGCACCATGATCGAATTGTCCACTTCGTGAGTTTCCACAAAGATATGCCCACCCTTTGGGGAATACTTGACTGCATTCTCAAGAATATTGCCAAGCACTTCCTGAATCAGCGTCGGGTCCACTTCAATACTAAAAAGAGGTTCCAAATTTTCGTTAATAAAAATATGTTTTTCGTAAGCTAAAGGTTTGATCTGGGCAACGGCATGTTGCACGAGTTCATTGATATCGACGACTTGAATATTCAGGTGGAAGTCCCTCGACTCTACTCTCAAGATTTTGAGAATGGATTGAATGTAACGATGCAATTCATGACTAGATCCTCGCAAAGATCTTAGATCCTGGGTTAATTCAGGGCTATGTTCTGAAAGCAGAAGGCGATCGACGATGGCTTGAATTTTTGCAATTGGAGTTTTGAGATCATGACTGATCAAACTCACAAAGTTATTTTTCAATTGTTCAAGTTGCTCCAGAGATTTCTTCTCTTGTTCCAGCTGCCAGTTTTTTTGTTCCATGCGCGAAGCCAGATAACCGACAAAAAGGGTCCAGGTACTCAGAATTTGCAAAAGGGGAGAAAAAGCTGGTGTCCAAATATAAAATGTGTCGAAAAACCAAATTGAAAAAGAAGAAAGTGCTAAACTTAGAATGCTTAGAAAAACAAAAGCCACTTTTTGTGGGAAAAAGTTCATAAGAAAAACCGAGATCAACATTACAATAAAGAGTTCAGCAATGGCCGCCGTTTTAGGCAGTCTGCGAATCCAACGATGATTGAGCAAGTTATCAGTGATGTGAGCGAGTAATTCAGAGCGTGAAAGGTGCCCCACAGGCGAGGCAATTCCTGAAAACGAATCTTGGCTGGCTCCAATAATAATTATTTTGTCACGGAGCAAATCCATCGGAAAATCCATTCCCAAAATTTGCCGCAAGGAAAGATGGTGAAAGGAGTTTGACGAACCTCTAAAATTAATGACTGATTTGCCCTCGGGATGGAATTCTCTTGCCGTTGGATTGAATTTTTCCGCAAGCTTCAGGGCAAAAGAAGGGTAGTGTGGATTTAAGGGAGAAATTGACCTCAGCATTCCATCTTCGTCGCGAATAAATTCACCGTAACCGAAATTTTGTTTCTTTTGATCTGCAAAGGGAGGGATTTGCACGAGGCCACCTTGCGAAAGAGCTCCCATCCAAATGATGCGTTCGTCAGTAAAGAGCTCCCAGTCGGTTGCCGATAAATCTCGCCCGACTCTTTCATCAAAGAAAAAATTAACTCCGATTGCTTTTGGGTTGAGGCTCATGGTTTTTTTAAAAATTTCACGCCAGAGGCTCAAGTTCCAGTATCTCGCATCAAACGACAAGGTTGCGTCATCCTTCAAATCACGCAATTGGTTTTTTTGTGGAAATAAGGAGTTAAGATCACTAGGCGTGATGTCGATCAGGATAATGTCTTTGCTGGGATCTTGTTCTCCGCGCAAAGATAAGCGAAAATCGTAGCTGCCAACTTCATCCAGATGAAGTGCTAAGAGACCAATGGCCCAACAAATGAGACCTCGCAGAACTAAGCCACGGCGACGCCGCAAAATAAGAAAAGTTTGCCGCAGCAAAAGCTGAAGTCTACGATTAAATCCAAAGTTCTTAGAATGCGAGGAAAAATCCTGCAAACCCTCTTCATTTTCCAATCGTCCTGATGCAGGTAGTTTGAAAATGTCTTCGAACCACTTTACGAATCTTTCTATAAAACGAATCACGCAACGCAAAATAGTCGAACTACTAGTATAATTCAAGAGTGAAATGAGGTCTTGGCCTCTTTGAGGCTAAAGCGGATTTAGAAACAGTTGAGTTTTGTCGTTATGGTAGTAAATTGAGCTTATGCGGATTTTTACAAAAATAGAAACCTATTTAGGCACAGGCCCGGTGATCCTTTCGATCGGCAATTTTGATGGGCTACATCGAGGGCATCAATATCTTTTACAAAAAAACATGGATTTAGCGACCCAAATGGGCGCTCGCTCTGTTGTTCTCAGCTTTTCTCCTCATCCCATGCAGGTATTTAAACCAGAAAGCTTTTATCCATTAAGTAATCCATTGGATCAAGAGCGGGCACTTGAACAACTTGGGATTGATGATTGGGTCATTGAACCATTCAGTGAGCATCTCCGAGGAGAAGATCCCATCGCTTTTCTGAAGCGAGTTGTTCATTATATTCCCCTCAAAGCAATTGTGGTGGGCCCCGATTTTCAGTTTGGCAAAAATCGCCGGGGTGACGGAAGTCTTTTAAAAGAATTTGGATCAAAGAACGGTTTCGAAGTCATATTCCCGGAAGCCTATCTTTATCAGGGGCATCGAGTGTCCAGCTCGCATATTCGGCGGTTATTAAAGCAGGGGGATGTCGAGTCAGCGGCTGATTTCCTGGGGCATCCCTTTTCAGTTAGAGGTAGAGTGATTTCTGGATTTCATCGGGGTCAGAAAATCGGATTTCCAACGGCCAATATTACGAGTGCCTCGGCCAGCAACCTCCATCGCGGAGTTTATAGCACTTTTGTTTATATTAAAGGTGTTAAATGGAAAGGCGCGACCAATGTTGGTTTGCACCCGACCTTTGGCGAAGATACTGAGGTGAAGGTAGAAACTCATTTGCTCGATTTTAATGAAAACCTTTATGGTGAAGAGGTTCGAGTTGAGTTTATAAAGTTTATTCGTCCCGAAATTAAGTTTCCAGACGTAGAGGCTCTAAAGGCCCAAATCGAAAAGGATGTAAAAGTTGTTAGGGTATCGTGAGTTTTCTATCCTGCATATTGGCGAAATTGGCTTCCCAATTCCCTGGGAGCAGTGGAATTCAAAGATTGAATCAACTCTAAATTGTAGTTTTAAGACAGACGTTGTTGATGATCTGAGCGGGGGGACGCCACTGTTAAAGAAATACAGTTTTACTCGTTTGAGTCGGGGCTGGGCGGGGGAAGCCTATTCTTTATTTAAAGCCAGTTCCCCTTTGGTGACTCAGGTGCATTATATCGATTTTATTTATAATAAAAACGGATCGCTTTGGCCGCACTTACTTCACAAAGATGCCATTCATTCGGTGATTTTGGAACGGCAGCCCTATATGAATATTAAAGGGGCTGGTTTGGTTGTAGGGGTCTCTCAAGAAGCAATTTTAGCCGCCTTTGTATTGGTTGAGTTGGGCATTAAGCAAATCACTTTTGTTATTGAAAACGAAGAGGCCGGCGGTCCTCTGCTAAACTTGCTTAAACAATCTTTGTTTGAAGTTCGATTTGATGTAATCAGTAAGCATAAAGTTATTCTTCTTCCTGGTATTTATTCCGTGATCGTTTGCTATGAAGACCTCCGAGAGCAAACGGAATTAGTAACGGCACTTTTGTATTTTAACTATCTCGAGCGCGGTGGTCTCGTAATTAATGCCGGAACTCAATTGGAAAAGGTTCCGCTAATGGAAGAAGCACTGGCCATCGGGGCTAAAGTCGTGGATATTTCAGAAGTGCAGATTCATGAAGAATTAATGGCAATTCGAAAAGTCATTCCTCTGAGTGAATCTGTCCTTAAAAAGCTCATTCAGTCAGTTCAGGTTTCTTAATTAAATTTTGAGTTACTCAAGCCATTAAAAAGACCAAGATCGCTTCCAGTAAAACCAGTCCTTGGGTCAGTTAAATTAGCCAATTATATACATTAGACTAGCTTAGAATACGAGGTGCAGATGGCTGGTCATCGGATTGGGGAATTTCTAATCAAGGAAGGCGTGATTAAGACACAACAACTTGAAAAGGCCATGGAAATTCAAAAAAAAACCGGGCAAAGATTTGGTGTTATTCTTGTTGAACAAGGGTTCGTCAAAGAACAGCAAATTGCTAAGGCCATGGAAAAACTTTATCAAATTCCATGTATTGATCTCTCGCGGTTTGAGATCGATCCGGCGGTCGTCAAATTAGTGACTCGTGATGTTTGTGATAAAAATTGTATTATACCAGTAATGAAGCAAGGCAACGTACTGGTTGTGGCCTTTGCGGATCCAAGTAATATCTTTTTAAGAGATGATTTAAGCTTCCTCACTCGAAGTAAGATTCAAGTGGTTGTAGCTCCTGAAGTGTCTATCATTGGTGCCATTAATCGTTACTTCGGCGAGAAAATGGCCGCGGTAACTCTTCAGACAAAAGTTTCTGATAAAGGGGAAGAGGAATTTGCTCTTGAAGGCGCGGGCTCTGGACTGGAATTTTTGACCACAGAGCAAGGGACCGGGGGCTTAGGCGATGATGCTCCAATCGTTAAATTTGTGAATATGGTGTTAGCAGAAGCTTTAAAAAAGAGGGCATCGGATATTCACTTTGAGCCCTATGAAAGACGATTTCGTATTCGTTTTAGAATTGACGGTTCCCTTCAAGATGCTATGGATCCTCCTCAGGGCTCTACCAGCGCCATAGTCAGCCGCTTGAAAATTATGTCACGAATGGATATTGCGGAAAAGAGAAAACCCCAAGATGGTCGTATCAAGGCGAAAACTTCAAAGGGAAAAGAGATCGACTTCCGGGTAAGCACGATTCCAACGATGTGGGGAGAGAAGGTTGTTCTTCGACTACTCGACAAATCTAATTTACAGTTAGACATGACTCGACTTGGTTTCGAGCCGGATGACTTAAAGCTATTTAGAGACTGTATTCATGTTCCCCAGGGCCTGGTTTTAATCACGGGGCCTACTGGTAGCGGTAAAACAACAACTATTTATTCGGCACTTCAGGAGCTTAATACTCCAGACGTCAACATCAGCACAGCTGAGGATCCCATTGAATTCAATTTTGAGGGGGTGAACCAGGTACAGATGAATCCAGACATTAATCTGAGCTTCTCTGTAGCTCTAAAAGCCTTTCTGCGTCAGGATCCTGACATTGTAATGGTGGGGGAGATTCGAGATCTCGAAACTGCTGAGATTGCTTTCAAAGCGGCTTCGACGGGTCACTTGGTGGTAAGTACTCTGCACACAAACGATGCTCCAAGTACCATTGTCCGTCTGACTGAAATGGGTATTCCAAACTATCTCATTACTTCCACTGTAAATTTAGTTGTGGCACAACGTTTGGTGGGTCGCGTATGTGAATCTTGCAAAGCGCCGATTGAAGTTAATGCCCAGACCCTTATAAATATTGGTGTTGAGCCCTCTGAAGTTGGTGAGTACCAACTTACTAAGGGTAAAGGTTGTGGAATGTGCAATAACACGGGTGTGAAGGGTCGACTTGCGATTTATGAACTCATGCCCATGAGTGAAAAAGTCAAAGAAGCGGTGATGGCTGGGGCCACCTCAAACAACCTCCGTCGCCTTGCGCGGACAGAAGGAATGCGAACACTGAGACGATCAGGTTTACTTAAATTGAAACGGGGCCAAACGACCATCGAGGAAGTTCTAAGTGCTTCCGTAAAGGATAGTTAATGGAAAAAGTCATTGAGTTGTTTGAGCAAGCAAGAGAGGGAGTGGCTTCAGAGATTTTGTTGGTTCCATTCGCGGAACCGCGCATTCGAACCTATGAGGGCTGGGTGCCACTTGTTAAGAGTAAATACTCGGGCGAGGAAGTTCGTGACACTTTACATTCAATTTTAACCGATCGGCAAAAAGATGTTTTGGAAAATGAAGGGGTCGTCACAGGAAGTGTGAGTCTTGGCTCTGGCTTCAATATTAACTTCCACATTTATCGACACAAGTTAGGCTTTTCGGGGAGTTTAAAAACGATCACGATCGAGCAAGGAGAGGATACCAAGACCTCGATGCCTCCGGTCATTTATGAACAAGTATTAAAGGGCAAAGGCTTGATTTTACTAGCTGGCCCAACTTGGAGCGGTAAGTCGACTTTGATGGGTAAACTCCTTGAAACAGTGAATCAGAATCATGCATCACATATTGCTGTTGTTGAAACTGTGGTTGAAAGAATTTATCAGACGCAAAAATCGGTGATCACCAGTTTTGAAGTCGGTTTTGCTCCAATCCCCGAACACGTTTGGAGAAGTCTTGAAGCCGCAGATGTGATAGCTCTCGATATACCTTTTTCCGCCGATAATTTTTCAAAAGTGTTGGATCTCGTAGAGTCAGGAAAAATGGTTATTATGACTCTAATGGTGGAAAGTTTAGTGGCATTTCAAAATAGGATTAACCATCTTTTTTCCGAAGACAAAAGAGAATTTATTTATGAACGATTGGCACAGAGCCTAAGTTTATTCATTAATCAGAGATTGGTACCGTCACTTCAGGGTAATCTCGTATTGGCTCAAGAAATTCTTTTGTTTAACGAACTACTGAGGGAACCACTTCGTGTTGGAAACATTACCGAAGTAATGAATCGAGTGCAAAATAATGGCGAAAAACAGGGGATGAAATCCATGAATAAAGCTCTTTTGCAGTTGTTTCTTCGTAAAAAGGTA
>CAZYOE010000046.1:20624-25549 GCA_964648725.1 uncultured Pseudobdellovibrionaceae bacterium
TGAAGCAGGCCTTTTTTGCATCTCCTAATTTGGATGATTTAGATCGGATGTTATCGCAGTTGGGAGGATGATTTGCCAGTCTTTAAATACGCAGCGCAAACCCTCCGAGGCAAGCGGTTACAAGGTGAGATTGAAGGCATCGATGACCGTGATGCAAAGGCAAAGCTGCGTTCTCAGCAATTGATTCCATTAAAGCTAGTCCTAATTGGCGATCGAACTCATATTGTCAAAAAATTAAAACCGCCGAGCTTTTTGGAACAGTTGGCAATGCCAAACGTAAGAACAAAGGAATTGCAGATTTTCACGCGGCAGTTTGCAACTCTGATCAATGCGGGTATTCCGGTCGTTGAATCTTTAGGCGTTTTGACTCAAGGAAGTACGGCACCAGTATTAAGAGAAATGCTTATCAAAGCAAAAGCCTCCATCGAGGGCGGTAAAACCTTGGGGGATGCCTTGGCGGCTCATCCTCGAGCATTCGATAATTTTTATTGTAATATGATAAGAGCAGGAGAAGCTTCAGGTGCTCTTGATACGATATTAGGAAGAATGTCGACTTACTTGGATAAAACTGAGAAACTTAAGAATCAAATTAAGTCAGCGATGATGTATCCAGTTATGATTTTATTTGTCGCGGGTATCGTGATCGCTTTGATTCTCGTTTTTATTATTCCAAAATTTCAGGAGATGTATAAAACATCTGGTGGTGACTTACCTTGGCTCACCCAACAGGTGGTAGGAGTGAGTGGGTGGCTTCGTCAATATTGGTGGGTGGCTTTGGGCGGTGCTATCGCTGTTACATTATTATCAAAAAACTATTACAGCTCCGAAAGTGGTAAGAGAACTGTTGATGAAATGTTGATGAAGATACCGTTGTTTGGTGATGTCTTTATCAAGTCGGGGGTCGCCCGCTTTTCGAGAACTATGGCCACACTCTTATCTTCAGGCGTTCCGTTGCTCGAAGCCATTGAAGTAGGAGCCAAGACCGTCGGTAATTCCGTTATTGAAAAGCATTTATTAAAGTGTCGGGAAAGTGTTGCGGTTGGAAAAGGGTTTTCGATAACGCTCAATAAGATTCCAATTATACCGCGAATGGTTGTGCAGATGATTGAAATTGGTGAGCAAACTGGATCTCTAGATGCAATGTTAGGTAAGATTGCGGATTTCTATGAAGATGAAGTTGATAACGCCGTTAAGGGATTAATGACTCTGATCGAACCAATATTACTCGTTTTTATCGGAAGTATAATTGCGGTTCTAGTGCTTGCGATGTACCTCCCAATTTTCGGTATGGCCGATGCGGTTACAAAGGGGCAGTAATGGGGGCAGCAACGGTAGAAACTCCTCAAGGTAATAATTGGTCATGGCCGGCAATTAATATCCTTGCGGTATTTTGGGGAGTCTGTGCTGGTATTATGATACTCTCGGGACTCTTGCAGAAAGAGTTTTTCAATCCAGAGATTGTGTTGCCATTTTTCGCTATCGTGGCCGTGGGTGAGTTCTTTTATTCATTGATTCTGTTTTTCTTTGACCGCTGGAAAAACAATGACCTGGTTTGGTGGGCCCTATTTCTCTTAAATACAGTTTTAATCAGCGCAATTATGATCACTGTGCATTGGAACCAGTCGATGTTTTTTTTGATGTATTTGGTTAATATTATTGCCTCCGGTTTGACTTTAAAATCGCGGGGCAGTTATTTGATTGGTTTACTTTCGATCATCGGCTTTGATTTTGCCGTTTTAATCGCGCCTCAGGCAAAACTTGTAAGTTATATTTTTTCATTAGTGGTTAACAATAGTGCGTTAATCTTAGTATCTTATCTCTCGGGACAGCTGAGCGATTATCTGGAATCACTCGGAATTCGGCTCGATAGAGCCCACCGAGATCTAAAAAACATGAAGAACCTGCATGAGTTGATTCTTGGAAGTATTCCCTCTGGAGTCATCACTGTCGATCAACGGGGGCAACTGGTTCAAGGCAATCAAAGGGCCCGTGAAATATTGAACCAAGGAGTCTTTAACGATCCGATCGTTTGGGAGCAAGTCAGATCTAGACTACAAAACTCAAATAAGAACACTCTTGGGCAAATAGAAATTATTTGGGAAAATGAGTTTCAGCGTAAAAAGATCATTCGTTGCCAAAAGGCTCAAGTGCATTTTGAGGAAGGCGTCGACACCGCTGATCTCTTTGTTCTTGAGGATGTCACTGAATTGAGGGAGCTAGAAGAAGTTCTGAAGAATCAGGAAAAACTCGCTGCGATAGGAAAGTTGGCTGCTGGAATTGCTCACGAAATCAGGAATCCTTTAGCGAGTATCAGTGGTAGTGTGCAATTACTTTCAACCCAAGCGGGGACGGATGAAGATAAGAAGTTGTTTAATATAGTCATTCGCGAAACAGATCGTCTCAATTTATTGATTTCCGAGTTTCTCGATTATGCGAAACCGTTGCCGAAACCCACAGATCGAGTTTCCCTTACTAGCCTTATGGGAGAGGTTCTAGAACTGATTAGTTACAACAAAAAACTGAGAACGGACATTAAGCTCGAACGTCTTTGGGAGGGTGAGGTTTTTATCCTCGGCTATAAGGACAAGTTGAAACAGGCGTTTCTGAACATCATCATAAATGCCTATCAGGCCATGGATAAGGCCGAAAATCCTTCTCTCAAAGTTAGTATAGAACGAGATAAGGGGCTCGCAATCTTAAGAATCAGAGATAGTGGTTGCGGAATGAAGGAAGAGACGCGTCGCCGCATTTTTGAACCCTTCTATACGACCAAAAGTCAGGGCACAGGACTGGGCCTAGCCGTCACTCACAAGGTCTTTGAAGGGCATGGAGGCTCTATCATGGTCGAGAGTGAAGAGGGAAAAGGCACAGAGTTCGTGATAAAGATAAAAGAAGCTGATAAACTAAATTAGGTTAGTAGTATAGAGATAGTTTAAGGAGTAAATGGAATGAAATCTCGAATTCTGGTAGTTGATGATGAAGAATCGATTCGCGAGTTTCTTGATATAATGCTTCGAAAAGAAGGTTATGAAGTGACTTTAGCTGAAGATGGCTCAAGAGCCATGGATCTGCTGAAGAAGAAAACCTTTGACCTGGTCATTTCGGATCTTCAGATGCCGCAGGTAACGGGCATGGAGCTCCTTAAACATGTGAAGGATAACTTTCCAGATCTCCTTTTCATGATGATCACTGCTTTCGGTACTACCGAGACAGCTGTTGAGGCCATGAAAATGGGCGCATACGATTATATCACGAAGCCTTTCAAAATTGATGAAGTGCGTATTGTGATTGGAAATGCTCTCAAGAGTAAAAATCTGGAAGTCGAAAACCGGGTGCTCAAGAAAGAACTCGGTAAAGAAAATTCTTTTCAGAATATCATTGGTAATTCTGAATCAATGCACAGAATTTTTGATCTTGTTCGAAGGGTTTCTCAGGCGCCAACCAATGTGTTGATCACTGGAGAGTCAGGAACAGGTAAGGAAGTCGTTGCCAAAGCCATTCACTATAATGGTCCTTTAAAAGACAGACCTTTTGTGACTATCAACTGCGGCGCCATTCCAGAAAATCTGATGGAATCGGAAATGTTTGGTCATAAAAAAGGGTCATTTACCGGTGCTGTTATAGATAAATCAGGATTATTTGAAGTAGCTGATGGCGGAACACTCTTTTTAGATGAAGTCGGTGAATTGCCGTTGTCTATCCAAGTAAAATTACTACGAGCTATTCAGGAGCGAATCATTCGACGTGTGGGAGCGACTGATGACATTAAAGTTGATGTCCGTATCATAGCCGCAACAAACCGTGATTTAGAAAAGATGGTTAATGAAGGTGGTTTTCGTCAAGATCTTTACTACCGCCTAAACGTCATTCATATTAAAACTCCTTCACTGCGTGAGCGCCGAGATGACATTCCGTTGTTAGCGACGCACTTTTTGAAAAAGTATAATGACCGTCTCGGAAAGAATATTGGTGGTATCAGTCAAGAAGCCATGGATATGATGAGAAAATATGATTATCCTGGAAACGTTCGGGAACTTGAAAACATTATTGAGCGCACCGTGGCTCTCGAAGCGGGTTCTACGATCCTCCCTGAAAGTTTACCGCCTTTCGTAAACACTCCTTCTGGTCGTAAAATGGCGTCTAGCCAAGAGATTGAAATTGGTCCCGAAGGGATTGATCTCGATAAAATTGTCGGTCAGATTGAAAAAGAACTTCTTATTAAAGCCATTCATGTTGCCAACGGAACCAAGAAGCGCGCGGCAAAGCTGCTGAATATATCGTTCCGTTCTATGCGCTATCGAGTTGAAAAATATGGTCTTGGTACAATGAATGAAGAGGATGATGAGGAATAATCTTAAGGTTGTTAAGTTAATTCTTCTATTGGTTTTCTTTTCGAGCCAAGGGATGAGCCGCACTAGTACCGTCGGTTTAGCCTTTGGCTCTCCAGCTTTAATTGCCTTGCGGGGAACGCTTCAAGAAGATAACTCCCCATGGACTTTTCAAGGCGAATTCTCCAGCGTAACTTTAGAACATAATCGCAGTAATGGAAAGTTGAGCACAATGAGTTTTGATGCTCAATGGGAAATAACCGATTGGGATTCTATAAAGCCATTTTGCTTTTCTGGAATCGACTATTTTACGGGGTATTTAAATGACGCCACTCCAACCGTCTCGTTAATAGCTCTAGGCCTAGGTTTTGGCACAGTGATGCCATTCAAAGAAGCTTGGAGTATGACAGGGGAACTTGGAACTCTGATTCCAACACAAGGAGTGCATGGATTTGAGTTTATGGGGTTAATCATTAATCTAGGAATTCGTTGGACTTGGTACCGTCCAACGAACAACTGAAATAATTAAGCGGCCTTTTGAAATTTTGCGGGACTATATTGCATATCAATGTGTTGAATATGCGCAGACAACCAAAG
>CAZYOE010000046.1:25559-30205 GCA_964648725.1 uncultured Pseudobdellovibrionaceae bacterium
GATCTTAGATGCAGAACTCGTTTCATAATCCGTTTTATGCTGTTTTAATTGAGAAAGTAGTCGTTGATGAATTCCTTTATGATTGAGTAAACCAGGAAATCTGATTTTTTCCAAGTAGGCCTCTTCATGTTGAAAATGAACAACAACAAAGTCTGAAAGCTCATTGATAATTCTCAGAAGTTCCGGTCTAGAGGCATTCTCTGAATTTTTTTTGTAGAGGTTATTCATGATGTCGACTAACTTTTTATGCTCATTGTCCATTTCGGGAACTTTGAGCTCAAGCCGTTGTGGGTCCCAAACGAAAAGGGATGACATGGTCGCTCCTTTGTATTGATTTCTTCAAACAATTCATCGGAGTCCAGGCTTGATTACTTGAGGGGCTGGTCAAAAAAATAACAGTTACCTTCATCTGCTGGTAATAGGGCCAGGGGACTAAGCCCAACCTATTCGAATACTTTTTCCATTTGAGACAGCAGGTCATGCTAACTTGTAGGCCTCGGTTCGGGTTAGAAGGACTCGCAGTTGGTCTTAGTTAAAAAAATGGATCAGTATCGTACGAATAAAAAACGCCCGTATTTTTTCAGTTGGTGGTAGCATTATGCTATCACCTCTAAAGAGGGAATAGTCATGAAGAGGCTAGAATGAAAAGTAAAGATTCTCAAAAGATCGATGAATTCATAAAGCAATTGAAACAATGGAAGAATGAGGTTGAATGCCTTCGTGTCATCATCCAGAAGACTGGGGTCACGGAAGCTCTTAAATGGCGACTGCCTTGCTATTGCGTTGGAGAAGCAAATATTTCCATTATTCAGCCTTTTAAAAAATGTTTAGGCTTAATGTTTTTTAAAGGGGTCTTAGTGACTGATTCAAAAGGATTGTTAGTCTCCAATGGCCCTAATTCACAATCAGCCAAGAGACTTGAGTTTACGTCAGTGGCTCAAATTAAAAAACATGAGCCTGTAATAAAAAAATACATAAAAGAAGCTATTGCTATCGAAAAGCGTGGGTTAAAGGTTAGCTCCCAGAAAAAGATGGTGAAACCATATATGCTTTTGCAAGAGCTAAAAGGCGAATTCAATTCCAATCCGAAATTGAAAGAAGCTTTTTATTCATTGACGCCAGGTCGACAGCGAGCCTACATACTTTATTTTTCAAATGCTAAACAGTCTTCGACTCGTGAATCGCGCATCAAAAAATATTCTAAAAAAATTCTCGCGAAAAAAGGGATTAATGACTGACTATAAACAAACCATCTCTAAAGTTGATATTCCTTTGCAACTGATCGATCCCGTGTTATTTTTTTAAGATGAAAGTTTCACTTTTTCTTACACTACTAGGCTCAATACTTTTATTGGGAGTTTTGGGTAACTTCTTTTTTTCTCGCATTCGAATACCGACATCGGTTATTTTAATGATTATCGGCATTTTGATTGGTCCTGTCGGGCAGATTCTTGATGGTGCCGATTTTCAAACAGCAGCTCCTTATTTTGGAACCATAGCTCTTATTCTTATTCTCTTTGAAGGCGGACTTGAAATTGATTTACATGAAGCCCTCGGTCAGGCGCGATCAGCGTTTTTGTTAGGTGTTACCCACTTCTTTCTTGCGGCAGGGGGACTCTTTTTAAGTTCCAGGTATTTATTCGATATGGCGCCAAATGTCGCAATCTTTTATGGATTGGTTCTTGGAGGCACCTCGCCAGCTGTCGTTTTGCCAGTTCTGCAAAGTCTTAAATTACTGCCAAAAACAAAAGCCCTTTTTTCACTTGAAACTGTGATTTGCGAAGTGTTCACGGTTGTGACCACCGTCTTGGCGATTAATTTTTATAACAGTAAGGAATCTCCTTCATTGATAGGCACAGGTTTGTTTGTGGTTCACTCTTTTGGCACAGCCACGTGGATCGCAGTCGTTGCTGCATGGGCGTGGAATTGGGTTGTGCCAATCATTGAAAAATCAGGAATCAGTCATATGATGACTTTGGCGTATCTTTTCTTACTTTATGGTTTTGCTTCCTCAATCCACGCTGAACCTGCTATTACAATTCTTTTGTTTGGGCTTTTTCTTGAAAATGGGCATCATATTTCTGAGTGGCTTCAGAAACACATTCCGAGCGTACTGCATCGCTGGATCGCTTTCCCTCCAAAGAATGACCAGCGTATTTTCTCCACGCTCTTTTTTGAATTAAGCTTTTTAGTACGAACTTATTTCTTTGTTATGGTTGGACTCCTATTTGATTTTTCCAAAATAAATATTTCTGATTATGTCACTGGCATGACCTTTATTGTGATTTTCTTTTTGAGCCGCACATTGAGTTTGAAGTCACTCCAGATATTTGATCGTTCAGTCTCTATTCAGGAGCTTCAGCAGGGACTCGTCACAATGCCACGCGGCCTCGCAACGGCTGTTGTCGCACTTATGGTCAATCAAGCCCACATTCCAGGGACTGAGAATCTTGTTTCTTTAGCATTTTTGAGTATTCTCGGAACCAACATCTTGATGGCTTTCTTACTGTTAAAAACCGCTCCTCGTAAAATTTCTGGCTGATTTTGAGGTTTTGCACTTTTAATTAATAGTTATCTTCATCTCCCAGTACTACGGCCAAAACATGAGTTCCAAAATATCCAGCGACTTTTTCCATTTGAGACAGAAGATCTTGATAACTTGTTGGTTCTTTCCAATGCAATAGTGCTTTTACGTGAATTAAAGCGTTGGCAGTATTTAATCCAAAATAAGACGGCAGACCATTTGCAATGATATCCAGACCTTTGGTGCCATTGGGGTCAGATGGATTGCCGACCGCTTTGAGTTGAAAAAAAGGTTCGGTATAATATGAGTAGCTATTGCATCCACCCCAGTAAATCAGTTGGTAGTCAGGAGTAATTGAGTAAAGGTTTGGTTGCTCCTTCAACATCCCAGCAAAACGAATGGCATCAAATCCAGAGCCAACTCTGGAATGCCCGACCCAACCAAAGTAGCCATCATGCTCCTGAGCATAGCTTCGCGCAAAAAGAATCATCTGATCGATGCCACTATTCATAACCACTTTGATGTCAAATTGAACACCATCAGACTTAAACATAAAACGATGACCAACACTAAAATCTCTTCCCCAAAAATAAGGGTAACTGCTCCTTCTGATATCTGACTCTTTGCTCTTGTCCGGAATCAGTTTTCTGAGTTCTCTGACGAACTGCTGATATTGGCGAGCGCCGATGTCAGAGTCGGAGTCAGGATTGGGCTCAGAAGGCTCTTCATAATAACCAAAAGCAAAAGTCATGGCAAAAGTCGGTTTCCCCTCACGATCCTTTATAAGATTTCTATATTCTGGAAAAGTTTCTTGGGTTTCAAGAGTTGCGTTGGAAAGTTCTACTGAAACTGATTGAAACTGCTGGCCTTCAATGTGATCGCAGCCGACGCGAGTAGGTTCCCAATAATACCAATAAAAACTTTCGCTATCATGATAGCTATCAGTACATTTTTTCCAGTTGTCAGAGATCACAACCATAGTGTTAAAGGGAAGCGGTACCGGCGGATGTTTTTGATCAAGATAGCGAACGTCAAATAACCACAGGCCTTTATAGGAATACGGGAGCTCAACACCTCGGGGAGTCACAGACGCGAGATTCCAATCAACCTCAATTTGTAAATGTTTTTTTATCCCGCCCCAGCCTCGATGAGTGAGTGGTCCATATAAATACTTGAGAGTAGGTTCAATGGTGTAGCTGGTATAGTAAGTTCGATCGGCGGGAAGAGTGGCATTCATTTCCTCAATGGTTTTAAAGGGAGTCAAATAACGAGCTTGAAAAGTCACAGTCATTTCTTCGCCATAAGGAGAATATAAAAATGGCTCGAACTCTTGGGCCTGGGCGATGTGAACAGGTACGTAGAGACAAAGTCCAGTGACCAAAGCGATCATGAGTACGGGGTTGGTGAGTATTGCTGGCATCGGGTTCTCCTTCGGCCTTGTTGGGAGCCTGAATGTGCGTTGGCGTCTTGGAAATCTCCCTTGGCCTCGCCCAATCAGTTTTCCCCAAGATTTTGTTAAAGGCTAATCATGTGACTTTCTTGAGACAATTCTGCACGCATCCCTAAATCCTTTCCCCGCAAGACTCCCGACGACCAACCCCGAAGTCCCCGATCCATAGGGACTTCGGTTGGATTCTGCGCCAGTCAGTGGCTTATAATAACTTAACTTCCAAACGTTCTTGGTAAAAAAAGGTTTCCTCTTGAATTGGTGTTGCTTGCTCAATTTTTGGGTGGGAGGCACTGCCTTTGGCTATTCGTGAGAAAAAAATTAACAAGGGTTTAGTGAAGAGAGCTTCGTCAATAAAAATGCCCGAAGGAACATCATCAATGAGGCCGCAGGATGTTAAATCTGCTGAGCAAGTCAAGAAGGTGACGCGGTCGATTTCGAATGAGATTAAACGCACCGTTTGGCAACGCGATCAGGGGTGTTGTCAATTTCGGGATCCGGTAACAAACAAAGTTTGTGGATCAACATTTCAATTGGAGTACGAGCATATCAAGCCGTGGAGCTTTAACGGGGAGCATTCCGTCGAAAATATTGCCCTAATGTGCAAGTGTCATAATTTGCTTCGTTGGCAAAATGTTGAATGCCTGAATTTAGACGCCAGAGGAGAACAACATG
>CAZYOE010000047.1:0-28119 GCA_964648725.1 uncultured Pseudobdellovibrionaceae bacterium
GGCGCCGTTGGCAAGCGGTCCATAAACAATATAACTATGGCCAGTCACCCAGCCAACATCCGCCGTGCACCAATAAACATCATTTGGTTTGTAATCAAAAACGATTTGATGGGTAAAGGCTGTGTAAACCATATAGCCACCGGTCGTGTGCAGGACGGCTTTGGGCTTATTCGTAGAGCCTGAAGTATAGAGAATAAAAAGTGGATCTTCGGCATCCATCAATTCAGGTTCGCAATACGTCGCTACCGTTTCCTTAATTTCATGCCACCAGATATCGCGTCCAGCTTTGACCGTCACAGGGTTGCCTGTGCGTTTAACCATCAACACTGTTTTTACTTCGGGGCACTTTTGTAGTGCTTCATCGATATTAGTTTTGAGATGAATATGCTTTCCGCCACGAAGCCCTTCGTCGGCAGTAATCACAAAGGTTGATTCGCAATCTTTGATGCGATCCACGATGGAATCGGGTGAGAATCCCCCGAAAATTAAGGAATGGATGGCTCCGATTCGTGCACAAGCCAGCATGGCATAGACGGCTTCCGGAATCATCGGCATATAAACGGTGACTCGGTCGCCTTTTTTTACCCCGAGTTTTTTAAGGGAGTTGGCCATTAAGTTTACTTCATTATAAACTTCTTGATAACTTATGTAACGATGTAATTCTTGAGGGTTATCTGGCTCAAAGATCATTGCGGTTTTGTTGGCGTGGGTTGGCAAGTGTCGATCCAAACAATTGTAGCTGGCATTGAGCTTCCCACCGGCAAACCATTCGATCTTCACCGGAGAGGTAAAAGAGGTCTCTTTGACCTTCTCCCAAGGCTTATTCCAATGAATTCGTTGAGCTTGTTCCGCCCAAAATGCATTTGGGTCTTTCAAGGACTGTGCATACATTTCCAAATACTTTGACCAATTGATATGGGCCTGCTGAGCAAAGTCTGAACTCGGCTTGATTGTAGTAGCCATCGTTTTTATCCCCCTCAATTAAAGGGATACTATCCGATGAAAATAGCTCGAAGTTCAATTGAAATTTAGATCACATGGCGGCGGTGATCGTTTCCCCTTCCAACAACTTGATTCTTCGCAGGAGTCATTGGATTAACCCCTTTGAAAATAAGTGGAGCTCGAGACGCAAATAGTCGATATCCTTGTCATTCATTCAGGCCTGCAAATTTAGATTGTCATTGGAGAATTCGTCATTCAAGGTGCAAAAATGAAAAAATTTAGTGATCTAGGTTTATTACCACAAATACAAAAAGCTGTGGCCGCCGAAGGCTATGAAACCCCAACTCCCATTCAAGAAAAGTCAATTCCAACTATTTTAGGGGGTAAAGACCTTTTGGGGATAGCGCAAACAGGGACTGGTAAGACAGCGGCTTTCTGCTTACCATTACTTCAAAATCTCGTTAAATCCAAGTGGGGCTTAACTGCTAAATCGCCAAGGGCTTTAATTTTAGTTCCTACACGGGAATTGGCCGTACAAGTCCATCAGAGTCTTGAAACCTACGGCAAAGGACTTTCCTTAAGATTTGCAGTGATTTTTGGTGGTGTTGGCCAAGGGAATCAAGTGCAGGCTTTGGCTGCTGGAGTGGATGTTCTCGTTGCGACTCCGGGCCGATTGTTAGACTTAATCAATCAAAAATATCTAGTGCTCAATAAAGTCGAAATTTTTGTTCTTGATGAAGCGGACCGCATGCTGGATATGGGCTTTATTGCCGACATTAGAAAAGTACTGCCGCTGTTGCCACCTAAAAAACAAAATTTATTTTTCTCGGCGACCATGCCTAAAGAAGTTCAAGGTCTAGCTGATACTATTTTGCATGAACCTGAAAAAGTTTCGGTAACGCCACAGTCAACCACCGTTGAGAAGATCGATCAAAAAGTCATGTTTGTTAAACGTGAACATAAAATGGATCTGTTGTTGCATTTACTCAAAGACAATATGCTTTATAAAGTTTTGGTTTTTGTGGATATGAAGCACATGGCAAATCGGGTGTCTGATCTACTGGTAAAAAACAAGGTTTCCGCAGCGGCCATTCACGGAAACAAATCACAGGGCGCACGACAAAGGGCGATTGAAGATTTTAAGAATGATAAAATCAGAGTGTTAGTGGCCACTGATATTGCAGCTCGCGGAATTGATATCGACGGTATCACTCATGTGATCAATTATGATTTACCCCATATCGTCGAAAGCTATGTTCATCGCATTGGCCGAACTGCACGTGCGGGAACTGAAGGTCATGCAATTTCATTCTGCACGGGCTATGAGAAATCATACCTTTACGCAATTGAAAAAGTGACAAGAGCCAAGATCGCAGTCGATTTAAAACACCCATTTCATGCAGAGGAAGTTCTTGAAGCTCGGGTGATGAGTGTGGGAAGAGCCAAAGCCATGACGGAAGCGGAACGTCCTGGCCGATCTCAGCGAAACCCTTTCTTTAAAAAGAAACCCAAAGGCCCAGGTGGTGGAAAACCATTTAAAGGCAATTCTCAGGGCACCGGCAGTCATAAACCCTTTAAAGGGAAACCGACTGGATCTTCAAAGCCGTCTGCAGGTTCGGCGCGGGGCCAAGACAGTAGAACAAAAAAGTAGAGAACCATTTTATGAGTTATTCCATTTCCAGTTAGAAAGTAGACCAAAGGCAAACACGAGGCGGGGTTTCCCCTCTGTGAAGGGGTGCCTCGGACGACGCAGCCAACGATGGGCTACGAACTAAATGGAAATGGTATTATTGGCTCCAGGTTTTAATCTATGACGTAAACACAATGAGGTGGGTTAGAAAGCTCTGCTTCTGATAGAACTAATCTTCTTTTAAGATAATCAATCAAGGTTATACCTTCGTAGGATAAACTCATATCAAAATTAGGGTTTGGATTGGGTTTTAAACATTTTTTAATGGGTGCAAATTTAAAAGTGTTTTGAAAGCTTTGGACATACTCTTTATTACCTCTGACCTCAATGATAGGGTGACTCTTAATAAGTTCGGAGTTCCGTTTTGGATAATAATGTGTGAGTAAGGTCATAAAGATTCCCGTGCTATATTGCGACCATTGGTTTGGTTCATTGATCATCCACCGCAAGCTATCAATAGTAATTTGAATTTGTGCGCTCAGCAAGGAGCTTCCTGGTTTTGCGACTTCCTCCACTGTGAATGTACCCGCCCAGGGCATCTCATTAGGGAATTGCCCGGAAGGAGAAGAGTACTTGAAGTAGGCTGTTTCAATCGTGAGTGAAAATAAATAATTCCACCAAGTGAAAAGCCTGGGTTCGATACAAGACAAATACAAACCATAGCCATTTCCTTTGGCATCAAATTTAGGGTAGGGAATTTCATTTTCCTGGGGATGTTCAGAGCATAGTGCATAGTGTGCAAAGAAGCTCTGGAAGAGCATGGTCTTAAGATACCAACCGAAGCCATCGCCGCCTCCACCAACTCCGGTGACACCACCGCCAGCGACCATCAGTTGATCGGGTTTTGAGAAATGCTGCTCTTGCGTTCGTGTGTGGAGTTTTGAACGGAACGCGATCATGAAAACTTGGTTCTCAAGAATTTGATGAGCCTTATTGACGTCTAAGTCGCTGGGGCTTCGGGAAATCATTTCTAAAGCTCCTAGAGTGCTACTAATCGTATAATTGTCATCATCCCATCCTAATGCACAGAGTGCTTCATGCAGGAGTAAGCCACGAATCAAGCGGATGTTCTTCAAATTTTGTAAATGCGGTTCATTAACCAGCACCGTATGATCATTCAAGTGACAAGAGCTTCCACTGCGGAGTGCTCCGTTAGTACCTGCACCAATAGAAAATACAGGAACGACGGCCCATTTCACTTTATTAGTAATGTCATCAACTAATGGTTGCAGCTCAAGAGGGCCAACACGAGAAATGCCGTGGGCAATAAGACTTTGAGGGATGGCAACCGCAACATCTTTTACTGACATCGTTTCTGTTTTAGCTAAGCTAAACGGCCCAGTCCAAAACGAACTCAAAATAATGAGGGCTAAACAGATCGTGTTCATATTTTATGGTCCTTTCCCGCACTAAAAACCGCACCAAAAGCGATTTAGTGTAGGCGATTTGGCAGAGAACGTCGACTGTAATGATTTAGACAAAGTGACCAAAAGTGTCCGCCGAAAATGGGTTTACTCTATGTGGTACGGAGAGTCTTTAGCCACTTGAAAAACCCAAATGTCACTTCAGGAAAGCTTGTTTCAAGGTGAAGCGAAAATCAGCGTATTTTCTCAAAATGAGCGGCAGTTTTTGGCCCTGACTTTGCACTATAGGGTTTTATGGGGTTCAAAAAAATACGGGAGGAATTTATGAAAACAATTTTCGAAAGAATCTTTTGCTTATCGAGAACTAGCAAAAATCATATGAGTGATAATCGAAGATATGTTCGGATTTCTCACGAACAGGATAAACCTAAATCAATTACCTTAATCAATTCAAAGTACAAAAGGATTTCGGCGGAACTCAAAGATCTCTCCGTAGATGGTTGTAGGATTTTGGTTTCGAATATGAACTTGTTTGAGGCTACCACCTATGTTCTGGAGTTTAAGAAAGAAGAGTTTGGCCTCTCAGGCTTGATGCGCGTGCGGGTGAAAGTGGTTTGGACTGAATTGCATCAGGTTGATCTCACTCGATTCTGCTCCGTGGGTCTACGCTTTATCAGCGATGAACTGCCTGATCTCAGCCTACATCAGCAAAACGTGAAGGAATTGCGCTTCAATCCAAATCCGATAATTTCTTGAGTACCCTGGAAGGCCTGTTTTTTCACTATTGAACCTTAATTTGTATTCAGTTTTTAATTCTATGAGTGGAAAAGCGATATTTTCCAACTACCAAATTAAAGACGGAGATCATTTCTGGACCGAGACCACTGGTATCATTGGTGCCGAGGCACGAGCAAATCCTCACGCTGGCTTAGTGCTGGTTTTCCCGGCAAATTCTTCACTGCCCATGGCCCCTAACTTGAGATAGGGTGCCCCCATAAAGGTGTTTTGTTTTGACTCCGTTAAAGGAAAGTTGTTAGCTCACTTTTGCATAAATAAAAAAATTTCAATGGTTCTTGAGGTGAACGGATGAAGATTAAACATCTTGAAGACATGCAAACACTGGTGGCTCTTTGTAAGCAAAGAGGATTTGTCTTTCCAAGCAGTGAGGTTTATGGCGGATTGAGTTCATGTTGGGACTACGGTCCCCTTGGTTCACAAATGAAAATGAACGTCAAAAGAGTTTGGTGGAATGCCATGACCCGAAGACAGGATATCGTAGGGGTGGATGCAGCGATTTTGATGCATCCAATGGTTTGGAAGGCATCTGGCCACGTGGATGGATTTTCTGATCCATTGGTGGATTGCAAAACTTGTAAGCAACGCTTTCGCAGTGATAATACCGAATCTTATTTGAATCATAAAAGATGCCCATTCTGTGGAAGTTTGGATTTAACAGAGCCCCGTCAATTTAATTTGATGTTTAAAACTTTCATGGGGCCATCTGATGATACTGCTTCGATTGTTTACTTGCGTCCTGAGACTGCTCAGGGCATCTTTGTGAACTTTGGTAACTGCCAAGTGACTTCACGTAAAAAAATTCCTTTTGGGATTGCACAAATCGGTAAATCATTCCGAAACGAAATCACTCCTGGGAACTTCATCTTCAGAACCCGCGAGTTTGAACAAATGGAAATGCAGTTCTTTGTAAAACCCGGAACCGATGCAGGTTGGTTTGACACATGGAAAGACACGCGCTGGAACTTCTATTTAAAGTTGGGTATTAATCCTGAAAATCTTCGATTCTTACCTCATGAAACTTTGGCCCATTACGCAAAAGCGGCGGTCGATGTGCAATATAAATTTCCGATTGGCTGGCAAGAACTTGAGGGAATTCATAATCGCAGTGATTTCGATTTAAGTCAACACATGAAGTTTTCTGGAAAATCTCTGGAGTACTTTGATGAAGCGAATAAGGAAAAATATATTCCTTGGGTTATTGAAACAGCGGTTGGTTGTGATCGACTTTTCTTGGCGCTTCTCTGCGAGGCTTACCGCGAAGAAATCACGACCGATGAAAAAGGCAGTGAAGACGTTCGTGTGGTGTTGGGATTGCATCCTGATATTGCTCCTGTCAAAGTGGCTATTTTGCCGCTTTCGAAGAAGGCAGAGTTAATGGAACCAGCAATGAAACTTCGTGATGAGCTTTCGGCGGAGTGGGAAGTGACGTATGATGAGGCTCAAAGTATTGGTAAGCGTTATCGACGCCAAGATGAGATCGGAACACCATTCTGTGTGACTTACGACTTTGATTCCGTCAACGATCAGGCGGTTACCGTTCGTCACAGAGATACCATGAAGCAAGAGAGAATCGCGATCAGCCAGTTACAGGATTATCTGCACACGAAACTGCGCAACTTTTAAAGAGAAGGTAGCGTATGAATAGTACGCCGCAGAGAGAAGAAGTTGATGGCAACGAAACAGTTCGCCAGTTAAAAACAAAAGAGGAGTCACAAATGAGTACTTTGACCATAGAAACAAACAGTCAGAAGATTCCAGCACGCCCTCAGAAATTTGTGTATTTCTTTGCCGCTGGTGACACCGACGGCAATGCCGGGATGAAGAACCTCTTGGGAGGCAAGGGCGCCAATTTGGCCGAAATGACCTCTCTCGGAATTCCGGTTCCTCCAGGCTTTACTATTTCGACAGAGATTTGTACTCACTTTTATCTAAACAATGGTAAGTTACCTGATTGGGTGGCACCGGCGGTGATGGAAGCATTGTCGAAAGTTGAGCAAAAAATTGGTAAAAAGTTTGCTGATCCTAAAAATCCACTATTGGTGAGTGTGCGTTCGGGAGCTCGGGCTTCCATGCCTGGGATGATGGATACCATTCTTAATCTAGGGCTCAATGATACAACGGTGCAGGGTTTGGCCGAAGCCTCAGGAAATCCTCGCTTCGCTTGGGATTCATACCGACGTTTTGTGCAAATGTATTCGGATGTGGTGATGGGCATGAATAGCTCACTTCTCGAAGTAACGCTCGAAGATCTCAAAGAAGAAAAACACTATCAATTTGATACTGATTTAAAGACTGAAGATTTGCAGCGTTTAGTCAAAAAATTTAAACAGCAAATTAAAGATTCAACAGGACAAAACTTTCCCGAAAACCCAGTGGATCAGTTGTGGGGAGCAATCTCAGCAGTGTTCCGTAGCTGGAACACTCCTCGTGCGGTGACTTATCGAGAGCTTCATCATATCCCTGCAGAATGGGGAACCGCCGTTAATATTCAAGCAATGGTGTTCGGAAACATGGGGGACGATTCAGCTACAGGTGTTGCTTTTACGCGCGATCCTTCCACTGGTGACAAACTGTTTTACGGTGAATTTTTGATTAATGCCCAGGGTGAAGATGTGGTTGCGGGGATTCGTACCCCTCAGCATTTAACCCGCGAAAGCGCCAATGGTTCTGGACAAGTTTCACTCGAAGAGGCAATGCCTCAGGCCTATAAAGAGTTGGTCGCTATTTATCAAAAATTAGAAAACTATTTTCGCGATATGCAGGATATTGAGTTTACTATTGAACGCAATCGCTTGTGGATGTTGCAAACTCGAACAGGCAAACGAACAGCTCGCGCGGCTCTAAAAATTGCCAGTGATATGATGGATGAAAAACTCATCTCCGAAGAAGAGGCACTTCTCCGAATAGATCCACAAAGTTTAGATCAACTTCTGCATCCAACTTTGGATCCAAAGTCAGCTAAAACAGTTTTGGCGAAGGGATTGCCTGCAAGCCCTGGTGGTGTTTCTGGGCAGATTGTATTTACCTCTGAAGAGGCTGTGGATTGGCGCGAACGCGGTCACCAAGTGATCTTAGTTCGTATTGAAACCTCTCCTGAAGATATTGCCGGGATGGTTGCTTCTCGAGGAATTTTGACAACTCGCGGTGGAATGACTTCTCATGCGGCGGTGGTTGCACGGGGTATGGGTAAGTGTTGTGTGGCGGGATGCGGTGAGATTGATATTGATATGAACAATCAAACCATGCATGCCAAAGGTTATGTCCTTAAAAAAGGTGATATGATCACGCTCGATGGGTCTACAGGCGAAGTGTTTTTGGGTGAAGTTAAAACCATCGAACCAAAATTGGATGAGAACTTTGCCCGCCTCATGAAAATTGCAGACAAGATTCGCACTCTCAAAGTGCGTACTAATGCTGATACTCCGAAGGATGCTCAGACCGCTCGGGAATTTGGCGCTGAAGGCATTGGCCTTTGCCGAACCGAGCATATGTTCTTTGGTGCTGATCGAATCGACTCTGTTCGCGAAATGATCATTGCTGAGACTAAGACTGACCGCCAGCTTGCCCTTCAAAAACTTTTGCCAATGCAGCGTCAAGATTTCTATGAGCTCTTCAAAATCATGAAGGGTTATCCTGTGACCATTCGTTTATTAGATCCGCCACTTCATGAATTCGTGCCTCAGAGCGTGCATGAAATTAAAGAGTTGGCATCGCGGCTTCAAATTGATGCTGATCGCTTGCAGAGTAAAGTTTTAGCACTTCATGAGTTTAATCCAATGTTGGGACATCGTGGTTGTCGTTTAGCTATCACTTATCCTGAAATTTATGAAATGCAGGTTCGCGCCATTGCGGAAGCAACTTGCTTAGCCATTAAGGATGGATTGAGTCTGACTCCTGAAATCATGATTCCATTAGTGATGATTGATAAGGAATTGGCGCTATTGCGTACTTTGACGGAAGAAACTGTGCGTAAAGTACAGAAAGAAAAAGGCGTGCAATTTGAATTCACGGTTGGAACAATGATTGAATTGCCGAGGGCGGCAGTCACTGCTGACTCCATTGCTCGACATGCCGATTTCTTCAGTTTTGGTACGAATGATTTGACGCAAACCACATTGGGACTCTCGCGTGACGATGCGGGGCGTTTCCTTGGAAGCTATGTTTCGCAAGGACTTTTTGCTCGCGATCCGTTTGTCAGTCTCGATCAAGTGGGTGTTGGATCTTTAGTTAAAACGGCTGTTGACTTAGGACGCTCCGCGAAGTCTGATTTGAAAACAGGAATTTGTGGCGAGCATGGAGGCGATCCTGCCAGTGTTGAGTTTTTCCACAAAGTTGGACTCAATTATGTGAGCTGTTCACCTTACCGAGTGCCAATTGCCAGGCTGGCAGCGGCGCAAGCGGTTCTCAAACAGAAACCTGCTCTTAAACATTAGGCGGCATATTCGCTGATCGATGTTAAGAAAACATTCAAAAAGCTTGCCATAGAGATTGGGCAGGCTTTTTGATTTTTTAACTTTTATTAATGTTAGGGATTTGGTTATATTGATGAACAATCCGATAACCAAAAATGGCTCGGACTTTTAGGATTCCGTGGGGTCTGTTTTATTTTTTAAGTGAATTAAGAAGGATGCAACAGGGATGAGAATTAAAAAACTGGAATTGGTGGGGTTTAAATCATTTAAGGATCGAACAGTTATTCATTTTGATGCCGGAATAACCGGCATTGTCGGGCCGAATGGGTGCGGAAAATCAAATATAGTAGATGCCCTTGTATGGGTTATGGGTGAGATGTCGGCCAAACACCTTCGTGGTAGTTCCATGGAAGATGTGATCTTTGCTGGATCTGAAGCTTACGCACCTCTCGGATTGGCTGAAGTCTCTCTCGTTTTAGAAAATGACGGGGGACCCTTCCCTGCAAAATATGCCTCCTTCTCTGAAGTGATGGTGACTCGTCGCCTACACCGTAACGGAGAATCGGAATATCTAATCAATAAGGAATCAGCTCGACTTAAAGACATTCAGGAGATCTTTATGGATACAGGGGCTGGCTCGAAGGGGTTTTCCATTATCGAGCAGGGTGCCATCGGTAAAATCATCACCTCAAAACCTGAAGACCGTCGAACACTCATTGAAGAGGCGGCGGGTATCACGAAGTTTAAAGTTCGTAAAAAGGAATCTCAGCGTAAGCTTCAGTCCACCGATCAAAACTTGGTGCGTTTGCAAGATATCACTGGTGAATTGAAACGCCAGATTGATTCTTTGCAGAGACAGGCGCAACGGGCGGAACGTTATCGTAATTTGAAAAATCAAATTGAAGACCTTGATCTCTGGTTGGCTTCGATTCAATATAAGGATTTATCTACTAAAGCAGAAACTGCTGAGAAAAACTTTGAAGTGGCTCAATCTCTCGATGTGAATGGTGGCACTGACCTTTCGGGCATGCAGGCGGATTTGGAGACTCGACGTTTGACGATTTTAGAACAAGAAAAGAATGTCGAAAAACTTCAAGCGTTGCATTACGAATTGCAGAGTCAGGTTCAGAAAAAGGAAATGCAATTACAAGAGTTGCGTTTTGAAATTGAACAAGGTCGTCGTAATGAACAGATGACTGGCACCTTATTGCAAGAGCAAAAGGCCCGCGAAGAGTTGCTGGATCGCGATTTTCAAGAGCTAACAACCAAAGCTGAAGAACTAAAAACTCTCGTTGAATCGCTGAACGCAGAATATGACGAGAAAAATTCTGTCTACGAAGAACATCAGTCTCGCGTGCAAGAGATCGACGAGGAACTCACTGGCAAACGCCGTGAGATGTTTGCGGTTGGTCAAAGTGTGAGTGCTGTTGAAGCAAAAGTTCAATCCATGCAGGCCCAGCTCGATGATATGCAGAACCGTCGCGAGCACCAGGAAAGCTTGTTGCAAGAGTTGCATGGCAAAGTGGATGAGTTTAAACAACGTCGGACTAAGGTTGAAAACCAATTTGAAAAAGAACGCCAATTGGCCTTCGATCTTTCTCAAGATGTGGAATCGTTTGAAACGAACAAGAAAGTTCTTCAGCGTGATCTTGAAGAAAAACGCAATGAAGTGGATTTGTTTAAAGATAATCTCAATCAAGTAACAAGTCGTTTGTATGGCTTGGAAAGCTTGCAAGGTAACTTCGAAGGTTTTGAGGAAGGCGTGAAAAACGTCATGCATTGGCAGAAAGCCCGTGCGGAACAGCAGTTGCGAGCTGATGGTACTGTGGAAGTGAGCTTTCAACCAGTGGCTGAAGTGGTTGAAGTTCCATCACAATATGAGGTGGCGATGGAAGCCGCTTTGGGCTCAAAGCTTCAAATGTTGCTATCAAATAAAGAATCTATGGCGGTTGAGGCCGTTGATCATCTCAAGGAATCCAAAGCGGGTCGTACTTCTTTTTTCAACACGCCGTGGGCGAGTCAGGCTAATATAGAAAATCCAGTACAAACGCCATCGAATGTGGTTGCGATTTTAAAAGATGTCATTCAGTGCAGCGAAGAATTCCAAAATACCATCCATCACTTATTGGGTGATGTGGCTGTCGTGGAAGACATCCGTTCAGCCTTAGCCTTAAGGGCGGAATACCCTGGCTGGTCTTTTGTAACTCTCGAAGGTGATACTCTGTCGGCGGATGGAGTATTGACTGGTGGTGCTCGTGAGACGGCTGAAAGTGGCGTGTTAAAACGGCGTCGTGAGATTAAAGAACTCACACAGCAAAAAGAAGAATGGTCTGGTAAGCTAGTCCTCGCTCAAGCGGCCATGAAAAAGATCGAAGAGCAATTGCAAAATGTGGTGAATGATTTTGAAGGCGCCCAAAAACGCCGTCAAGAACAGGAAATCCGTGTTGCAGAACTTAAAAAAGATTTGGAACGAGCACAGACTGAAGTCAATAATGCCGAGTATGCAGTGGAACGTCAGGAAAAAGAAGTACAGAAGATTGCACTTCAGCACCAAACGTTGGAAGAACGACATTCTGAATTAGAACTAGCTCTGCAAGAGTCACGCATTAAGAAAGCGGAACTGGAAGAATCGATCCAAACCTTAGATCAAGAATTGGCGCAAAATCGCCTGGGCTTTGAAGGCTTACAGAATCAAGTGATGGAATTAAAGGTTAGCTTTGTTTCTAAGACTCAAGAACTCGATGGTGTGCAAAAGCAACTTCAATCGGTGGAACGAATGCTCACCGATTTGCGTGGCCAATTGTCGCGAATGTCCGAAGAGTCTTCGAAAAATGCGACCAGTCTCACCGCCAATCAGTGGCGTATGGAAGAAGAAAAACGCGATCTTGAAAAACTTATCGTTACAGTGGAAGAGGCTCGTCAGCATTTAGCCTTGGCCCGTGATGAGTACGAACAGGCGGCGGAAGAAACGCGCGAGTTGGAAGAAAAAGTACAAACTCTTCAACGTGATCGTCATCAGGCGCAAATGCGTATGAATGAAAGCAAGCTCCAATTGGAGCAGGCACGCATGAAAGAGCAGTATCTGCGCGATCAAATCCGTGAACGCTATATGATCGAATTACCAGATGTGATGACACGCTTTGAGGGGCGCGAAGGTGATACTTACGAAGCGGAAAAAGAACTGAAGGATTTACGCGAAAAGATCAGTAAGATCGGGGAAGTCAACTTGTCAGCGATTGAGGAATATGAAGAGACCTCGAAACGCTATGAGTTCTTAGTGCAGCAGCAGAACGATTTGCAAGAAGCCAAAGAACAACTTCGCCGCGTGATCGACCGTATCAATAAAATTTGTTCAAAGCGATTTAGAGAAACCTTTGATATGGTCAATGAACGCTTTATGAAGGTTTTCCCGGTCTTGTTTGGGGGCGGCGAAGCCCGACTGGAGCTTCATGAAGACCCAGAATCACAAGAAATGGGTATTGAGATTATTGCTAAACCCCCGGGTAAGAAGATGCAAAGTGTGACCCTCATGTCAGGGGGAGAAAAAGCACTTACTGCCGTGGCCTTGATCTTTGCGATCTTCTTGGTGAAACCATCGCCTTATTGTTTACTGGATGAGGTTGATGCTCCACTGGATGATGCCAACGTTTATCGTTTTAATGACCTGGTTCGCGAAATGGCGAAACGCAGTCAGATTATCGTGGTAACCCACAATAAGCATACCATGGAAGTGGCGAAGAAACTTTATGGCGTGACCATGCAGGAACGTGGTGTATCGACCATGGTGAGTGTCAGCTTGCAAGATGCGGCCCGTAGTTTTGGCGAAGTTTAGAGACGTTGAAGTGTAATTGAAGCAGTGGGTGTGGTGGTGTGCCACGCCGCTGTTCAGAGTGGGTTTTAAAACCGTAAAAGTTCAAACAAGCGGTGCTCGCCTTCGGGGGCAAGCCCCACTCGGCTCCGCTCCGAACTCACTTTTCCGCTTTTAAAACCCACTCTGAGCAGCGTCTGAACAACACCTGTACTGTTAATTCAAGAATCGCAGTCAATTTTTTTCGTCAACAGTAAATCAGGGCTGTTTGCTGTTAAAAAGAATTGTCGAACCTTTTGGTTCAAGGTATGAATTTGAATCACAATGGATCCCTATCAAGAAGACCCCGAATATAAAGCTAAATGCGATGAGCTTCATATTAAGGCGATGGAAGCGGGGACATCCTATTATCTGGATCCACAAACGGGGTTAAGGGTTTCGACAGCACTTTTTTTGTGGCAGCGAGGCTATTGCTGTAATTTAAAGTGTCGGCATTGTCCTTATAGCAATCTGAGACTTTATGAAAAATATTTGAAGAAATAGCGGGTGGGTAAAATGACTGGTTTTGATGCCGTTCAGGGAATTGTTATTTTGTTTGCGGTAATTTTTGGCGCTTTGATGCTTGTGATGGTCGCAAGTTACCGACGATCACAGAAAGAAAAACTAAAAGGGAAGTCAGCTGCTGCCACTCCGCCATTCGAGGTCGCGCAGGAGGGTGAGTTACAGAAGGTCATTCCGCCAGTAGCAGAGGTCCCTGCAGCGGAGCCAGTACCAGCGCCTGTTGTCACTTCTGTGGCTGCAGCCCCTGAAGTGGAAGAGTCCACTCCTCTTGAAAAAGCTTTGGCTGGGACTAAGCAAAGATTCTGGGGGCGATTGCAGGCGCTGTGGTCAGGCAGTGAAGTGGCTGGTCTCGAGGAGATTGAAGAAGTCCTATACACTAGTGATCTAGGGCCGCAAACGGTAGAGCGATTGCTTGAAAGTATTAAACAAAGTTTGTCGAGAGCGGAGAAGAAGGATTCTGAGGTCGTGCGGGCGGCGCTTCGTTCGGAGATGCTACAGATCTTTGCCAAAACTCAAGGAATCGAAGAACCGAGCCATTTGTTTGAAAAATTTCAGTTTCATCAGCCCTCTGTGTGGATGGTCGTGGGTGTGAATGGTGCTGGTAAAACGACAAGTATTGGTAAAATCGCCTCGCAACTCGCTCAAAGTGGTAAAAAAGTTTTATTGGCGGCAGGGGACACTTTCAGAGCGGCGGCAGGCAGCCAACTAAAAGTATGGACGGAGCGCGCCCAGGTGGAGATTTTCTCTCCGGAAGGGGTGACGGATCCATCAGCAGTAGCATTTGATGCCGTTCAAAAAGGCGTGGCCAAAGGCTATGATGTTATTATTGTCGATACCGCGGGACGCTTGCACACTCAGCAAAACCTTATGGAAGAAATAAAAAAAATGAAGCGGGTTGTGCAAAAAGTGATTCCCGAATCTCCGCACGAAGTCTTATTGGTGTTGGATTCAAATCAAGGGCAGAATGCCCTTTTGCAGGCTAAAGAATTTCACAAGGCACTTGGCGTAACCGGCGTGGTTTTAACCAAGCTTGATGGAAGCGCAAAGGGTGGGGTGGCCGTTGGTGTGGCTCATGAGCTTGAATTGCCCATCAAACTAATTGGCGTGGGCGAAAAAATGGGTGATCTTCGCTCGTTCTCCGCCAAGAATTTTGTTGAGTCCATTTTATAAAATAAAATCCATTTACAAACACATCATCATCTGGGAGTGCCGCATGAAGCGTATTTTTGTTATTGTCATGTTTGGGTTGATGATTTTGGAAAGCTTTGGACAGGCGGCGACTCCAACGGAGCAGCGGTTTTATCGCGCTTTGGGTGGTGCAGGATTATGGTTTTGGAGTGAGGGGAGTAAAGGCCAGTTGGCCTCCAATGAGTGTCGGTGGTGTGAATCAAATTCTTTTGATAACTACGTTCGCAATCAATGGAAATGGGAAGATACTGAGAAGGCCGATCAACTTTCGAATGTTTTAGCCTACGGAGTTATTCCGTTAACGGGGCTTGCCGCGCTTCAATGGCTCAACGAAAATGATACGGGCGACAAAAAGTTTGAAAAAGTCACCTATGTAGCGGAAGCGGCAATTTACTCCTCTTTACTGAATCAAATGACTAAGTTTCTCGTGGCACGGGAGCGGCCTTTTGTTCATGCCATGAATGCCTCTGAGAAATCTAAAACAAAGAGTCCTTCTGATAATAACCTTTCTTTTTATTCAGGGCACACGAATTTGAGTTTTGCTTTGGCGGTGGGGTTCGCGCAATCGTTTCAGGATACTCCGGTTTTACAACAGACTGGTTGGGGATTACTGAGTTTGGCGGCGATGGTGGGCTATCTGCGAATCGCAGCCGATAAACATTATGCCACCGATGTTCTGGTGGGAGCACTGACGGGAACTTTATTTGCATTATCAATGAAACCGAAAACAGATTCACAAACCCAAGTCTTAGCATCACCTAATTTGATTGTGGTGAGCTACTTCTTTTGATGGTAAACGCATTAAAAGAAACCAGCTCAATCCGCCAAAAAAGAGGGAAGCATACATTGCCGTTGCGATTCCATAGTGGTCAGAGAGTATTCCAATCAATAAGTTCATCAGAATTACAAAAGCGGACTGCATACTAATGGAAAGGCTCACCGTTGAGGATATTTTTTGGGGAAATAGTTCTGCTAATAAAGCCATCGCTAAGGGATAAAAGGGCGCCATAAAAAAACCGCTTAAACTCAAGTAAAGAGGGTCAATGCGGAGTCCAAAAGCTATCAGGAGTAAGGAACCCATTAAAGAGATCAGTAGTGTCTTTTTCGTACTGATAGGAGGATGAAAAAAAGAAAACAGAAGGCGTCCTAACAGGAGCGCAATAAAAAAATAGGTGAGGTAATTGCTCGCCCATTCCAGCGGCCATTGATACGTGACGGTGAGATAGGTGGTGAGACGAGTGGAGATCAAAAGTTCCATAGCCACATAAGAAGATAAGATGGTGGCAAAAAACATTTTTTCACTTTCAACGATAAAAATCCCCCGCTCTCTGGGTGGTTTTTTAAAGACATTGTCTTTCGAAGGGAGAGGGGCGGAGAGGGTTAGAGCTCCAATCGCGATCAAGAATATGATCAAACTGGCTCCTAAGAAGAGGTATCTCCAAGAGATGCTTTGAATGGCAAAGGTACTGACTAAAAGAGGAGAAAGGAAAGAGGCAAAACCATACATACTATGGAGACCAGAAAGTACTTTCTTAGTGATTGGTGGGGAGGTCACTTCGGTAATAATGACATTTTGAGTAACTCCTAAAAATCCAAATCCAATTCCCAACACGGCACAGCCAATAAGCAAAAAAGAAAATTGCGAGGCCATATAAATCAGCAGGGCGCCAAGTCCCATAAATACGACCCCTGTTTTCAAAACTGAGAGAGTGGAAAATTTTTGGCTTATTGCGTGAGTGGAATATCCGGCCAAGACGGCAAAAGAGGAGGTGAGAATGAAAAACCATGCCCCCTGTGTATTTGTGAGCGCGAAAGTTTTGAGAATCTCTGGAAACAAAGAACCTCGTAAATTATCAGTAAGGCCCAAACCAAAAAGGCTCAAGTAGGTCATGGCGATGATGAAGATAGATTGGCGTTTAGTCATAGGTCTAATCTATTTGGAAATTGCAGATTGGTCCAGATTCGAATGGAGCACGCAAAGGAAGCTTTGCGATAGGACCTTCTTAAAATTGACCCTTTTGCGAGTGGCGCTAGAATGGACAAGATGAAAAAAATAATACCGACCTTATTTGTTTGTTTATGTATGCTGTTTGAGGTTGCAACGGCCGAATCGCTAGTTTTAAGAGCAGATACCTGGTGTCCCTTTAATTGTAATCCGAAAGCTCCTCAAGCGGGCTATATGATTGATATTGTCAGAGAGATTTTTAAAAAAAAAGGAATTCTGGTTGATTATCAGCTCATGAATTGGGAGCAAGCCAAGAAGGCCACTATTGCCGGTACTATTCAAGGAGTTGTTGGTGCTTCTCGGGGCGATGGTGATTTTTTGTTTCCCGTTCATTCTATGGGAAAATATCGCAATTATCTTTTTTACTTGCCGCAAGTTGAAAAGAAGAAGAGCAAAAAGTTGGACACCATCGAATCGCTTGCGGGCACAAAGCTAGGCATTGCCAGTGGCTATGCTTACGGGGCGGAGGCGGATAGATTCATTGCTAAACATCCTGAGTTGTTTATAGCAGTCACTGGCGAAGATCCTTTGACCACACTCATTCAGATGCTAGAGGAAGGGAAGATTACCGCCCTCTATGAATGTCCCCAGGTCTTTTTATATAAGCTAAAAACCTTGAAGAAAAACTATGAGGATTTTCGTCGAGGTCTCAGTTTTGATCAGTCAGAGGATGATCTCTTTGTGGCTTTTTCCAAGAAAGATCCTAAATCCCAAAAATACGCCGAAATACTCGATCAAGGACTTGTGGAGTTACGTCAATCGGGGCGTTTGATGAGGCTTCTTGATAACTATGCGCTCACTGACTGGGAATGAAGTTTTCATCTCAGCTAACATCCTGTGTTTAATAAAAAAACTTCGCACAAGAATTCTTGACCATTTTGGGCGTGCCTAAAGAAAATAAATGAGTCCGAATTGAAGAATAGAGGATGAAATTCAAGGTAGAGGAGTTTTATGGAGTTAATACCTAACTATACGCTTTTGCAAGTTTTAGGCGAAGGCCCTCAGTCGAGGGTCTATAAGGGGTATTATAAAAACATGCCACACCGATTGTTGGTGGTTAAAGCTCTCAAAACCGGTTTACTCACGGAAAGTCAGCGCAAATATTTTCGACAGAAAGTGGAGCACCTTAAAGTTTTGGACGATCCGCGTTTACTGGTTCCGCTTTCTTTTCAAGACAAATGGGAAATTCCCTTTATTACCCGCGAGTTTTTCGACGGAATGCCGTTGGATCAATGGGCGAAATCAAAAGAAGATGTGAGTCTCGAGGATTTTTTGAGCATCGCTTGTACTCTTTCAGAACTTCTAGAGAAGGTTCATCATGCGGGGATCATTCATGGGGGCATCAAGCCGCATAATATTCTCGTTGATCCAAAGACTCTCGATATACGTTTAGTGGATTTTATCACGCCTTTAGATGTTAGAAATGTGAGCCATTTTATCTATGATAAACAATTTGTCGAAGGAACCCTAGCCTATACCTCACCAGAGCAAACAGGGCGGATCAATCACAGAGTGGAGTTCACGACAGATATTTATTCCCTGGGAATTATTTTTTATGAATTACTCACTAAGAAACTTCCTTTTTTCTCCAATGATCCTTTAGAACTCATTCATTCTCATTTGGCCGAAGAAGCTCCATTGGTGACAGAGCTCAATCCTGAAGTCCCAATAATACTCAGTAAAATCATCGGAAAATTACTTCTAAAACAACCTGAGAAACGCTATCAAGGTGGCCGTGGTTTGCTGATGGATCTTTTGCGTTTTCGTTCTGAGTATCAAAAAAATCCCCATGAGGTGCGTCCATTTCCTTTGGGGCTTGAAGATCGAACTCACCGCATTACCTTTATTTCCAAAATGGTGGGAAGGGATAAAGAAGCGGAAGTGATTCTATCTGAATATGGAGCAGTTTCAGAAGGGCAGTTTAGAGCCTTATTTATTTCTGGTTTTTCAGGAATTGGAAAGACGCGTTTGATTCAAGAGTTACAAAAGCCAATCGTGCGAAACAAGGGGTATTTTACTTCAGGTAAATTTGACGTTTATCAAAAGAATATACCGTATAGTTCGATCATTCAGGCCTTTAGAAACTTGACGCGAACCTTTTTGACCGAAAGTGATGAACGAGTCGAGGTTTGGAAGAATAAGATCCTCGAGGTGGTTGGAAATAATGGAAGAGTTCTGACCGATGTGATTCCTGAATTGCAGATTTTAATCGGACCTCAGCCTGAGGTGATGCAACTGCCGCCAGTGGAAGCGCGCAACCGCTTTTTGGATGTCTTTGGTCGGTTTCTTGGCGCGATTGCCAGTGCTGAAAGTCCATTAGTTTTGTTTATCGATGACTTACAGTGGTGTGATATTGCCTCCTTTGAACTTTTAACTAACGTGTTTGCGAACTACCAGGAACATCCGTTTTTGTTTTTACTGGGAGCTTATCGACATAATGAAGTGGATTCCAGCCATGCTCTGGTAAAAATGGTGCGTGGAATTCAAGAAAACCGCCAACCCCTTAAAGAAATTCGACTTGGCCCTATCTTGGATGAACACACCCATGAGATGGTATCCTATATTTTAGATGCGCCCTTAGAACAGACACAAACCCTGGCTCAATTTATCGCTAAGTTAACTGAAGGAAACCCACTCTTTGTGAGTGAAAGCCTATCGTTTTTATATAATGAAAATTTGTTGTTTTTTAAAGAGGCGTCGAATGAGTTTTCTTGGAACATGGATAAGATCCGCCAAAGTAATATGCCCTCCACGGTGGTCGCGTTATTTAGTTCTAAGGTGAAGAAGTTACCCTCCAAGACTATTGACCTCTTAGAGTATTGCGCCTGTATGGGTAACTTGTTTACCCCTGAAGATTTAGCACATGTTCGTGAAATTTCTCTTTTGGATACCTATGAGATTTTAAAACCCGCTCTGGGGCAGGGTTTATTGATTGAAAATAAAGATCAATTGCAGTTTGTGCACGATAAAGTACAAGAAGCGGCTTTAAGTAATATTGATCGGGATCTGCGCCTAAAAATCCATTGGGAGATTGGACATCATCTCTATGGGGCCATTCCTAAAGACGTGGAACTTGAGCATTTAGAAAATATATTTACGATTACTTCACATTTAAACATTGCGACTCGTCTTATGGATGAGGCGGGTCAGAGGCTTGATTCGGCGACGGCAAAGATGGTTTCCCATTTAAACTATTGTGCCGGGAACAGTGCTTTGAATTCACTCGCGACCGAAGCTGCTAATGAGTATTTCTCGCGCAGTCGAGAATTGCTCCCTGAAGATGCTTGGAGTTCACAGTATGAAGAAACATTTAGGGTTTACCAGAAACTCGCTAAAACAGAGTTGATGGTCGGTAAGTATGAAAGCTCTGAAAAATTGCTCAATCAGTTATTGGAATCGGCTAAATCCGATTTAGACAAGGCAGAGGCTCTAGCAGAGCAAACAACTTCGCTATCTTCCATCGGAAATTTTATTAAAGCCATCGCGACCGCAAATAGAGGTCTGGCATTTATTGGTAAGGACATTCCGGAAGTTGCAGCAGTGGCCAAAAAACGCTGTCATCAGTTGATGGACGAGATCCATAAAGATGGTGCCAATGTTTGGGATACTATCCTGAATATGCCATTTACAAAGGAACGAAAAAGCAAAATTGAACTTTCATTTTACAGCGAGCTTATTCCAGATCTTTATATGTCAGGATTAGTGGATCAGTTGTATCTCTCTGCGGCGCAGTCAACCCAACACTGTCTGGCGGGGGGGATGGATGAATCGGTGATATATTCGTTCTCGATCATGGGCCTAAATCTAGGTGAAAATGAACACTTTGAAGAGGCATTCAAGTATCAAGATCTCGCCATGCAGCTCTCGGAAAAGTACCCTAACACTTTTGGAGCCACGCGCGGCATTAATGGTGTTGTTTGGTGTAATATGCACTCTCGTAGCCATCCTGAGGAAATCGTCAATTACAGCTTGAAGGGGATTCAGAGCGGTCGAAACTGTGGAGATTTATATAATGCAGGTCTTTGTTATGGTCCCTTAATGTGGAATATGCAGATTCGTGGCGCGCCACTCACTGAAATTGAGGCCTACACTAAAGAGTGTTTGCATTTTTCGCAGAAGTTCCATCTTTCCTTTTCGGTAGGGCTCGCGGAAGCCGTTCAGTATGGTTGGGTTGATCCAATGAAAAAAGGCGGCTCTTTTATTGCAATGGAAGATCGCATTGCAAAATGGGAAAAGGCCAATCACATTGCTTCAATCGGAAGTTATTACGTTCATGAGGCCTTAGTTAATTTTTATTTAGGCGATCATGAGAGCGCACAACGTTCATTGGTGCAAGTTGAAAAGTATATGCATGGTCTTACCGACAACGTGCAAAAACGGGAATGGTTTGTCTTTCGTGTGATTAATGCCTTTAGATTATTCGAGGCGGGCAAGCTCTTTAAATCTAAAGCGGAGTTGGATGAATTTGTTAGACCGTTCATTCAAAAATTGGAAATCTGGGCTCAATTAGGACCATTGTTGCAGCCCTATATTGCCTTCTTGAAAGCGGAACAAGTGCGGGTTATGGAGGGATTGCAAGCTTCTGTGATTTACTACCAAGACGCCATTACGATTGCGAGTGAAAAGGAGTATTTCTTTTTGGAAGGATACTTGTATGAGACTTTGGGTTCGATTCTTCTCAGTCTCAAACGTCAGGCCATTGCTAAGCTCCATTTTAGAGAGGCCTATCGTATTTACCAAATGACTCAGATGAGTCGTAAGGCTGTTGAGCTTCTCGAAAGACGGCCTGAGTTTTTTGATGATGAAGTGCGAGGTCCGTCAGTCATCCCGGAAACAACAGACGTGGTGCAATCTTCTTTGTCCCTTCCTAGCTTGGATATTGAGTACTTTTTAAAGTATTCGCACACCATCGCCGCAGAGATGGATACCGAGCTACTTTTAAAGAAAATTATGAATATCGTCATTGAAGTCTCTGGGGCTCAATATGGTTGTTTGGTGATGGATAGTGGCGGTGAGCTTTGGGTTAATGCTGAAAGTCAGATTAAGGAAAAGGACTCCATAATGACCAATCGGATTCCCTTAGCTGATGCGGAACATGTTTGTCGCTCGATGGTGCGCTACGTGCAAAGGACCCGCGAAACGATTATCCTGAAGAATGCAGCCGAGGAAGGGGCCTTTATGGATAATCAAGAGGTGCAGAACCTTAAGCTCAAGTCAGTATTCTGTTTACCATTTTCTAAACAAAATAAACTGATTGGAATTTTATATCTTGAAAATCGTTTAAGTGATGCGGTGTTTTCACCACGTCAGGTTGAGATGATTCGACTCCTCAGCACTCAGGCCGCGATTTCGATTGAAAACGCTCGCTTAGTTGAAGATATGAAGACGGCAGAGCGACAAATTACCGCATCATTACGCGAAAAAGAGGTGCTTCTCAAAGAGATCCATCATCGAGTGAAAAACAACTTGCAGGTCATATCAAGTTTGTTTAATTTGCAGTCGCGTTTGGTGAAGGACAATGAGGCCTTGAAGGCCTTGCGTGAGAGTCAGAATCGGGTGAAATCAATGGCCTTTGTCCATGAGAAGTTACATCAGTCGAAGGATTTAACTCGCATCGATGTGGGAGGTTATCTCAAGTTGCTGGCGACCAATCTCGCACAGTCTTTTGGTGGGGATATCAAACGCCATTCAGTGGATTTAGATATTCTTTGTGGGGATATAAATCTAAGCGTAGATATTGCGATCCCAATGGGACTGATTGTGAATGAGATTGTTTCAAATTGCTTTAAACACGCATTTCCTGATGGACGAAGTGGGCGTATTGAGATCGCGCTGCAAAAATTAAATGGTGATTTGGAGCTTTCTGTGCGTGACAACGGTATCGGATTTCCTCCAAACTTAGATTATCGACAGACTGAGTCACTGGGTTTACAGTTAATTATGAGTCTTGTCAGTCAGGTTCAGGGGGAGATTACCCTTGTTCGCGATGGTGGTACTCAATTTAAAATTCGCATTCCTGTTGCTAGCGCAATAGCGGCGGCATGAGAGGGTAGAGATGAGTAAAGGGCGCATTGTAGTTGTTGAAGATGAGTCAATTGTTGCACGTGATATTCAAGCAACTCTGAGAAGCTTTGGTTATGATGTCCCTGAAATTGTGACCTCAGGAGAAGAAGCAATTCAGGCGGCCTTTCGATTGAACCCCGACCTAATGATGATGGATATTATGATTAAAGGAGCGATGGATGGAGTTGATGCTGCGGAGATCATTCGCAGCCAATTTAATATTCCAGTAGTCTATTTGACCGCTTACAGTGATGACGAAACTTTGCGAAGAGCCAAATTGACTGAGTCTTATGGGTTTATTTCAAAACCATTTGATGAACGTGAACTGTATGTGGCTGTTGAATTTGCGCTCTATAAACATCAAATGAACTTTAAGCTGATGGAAGTAAAGGGTTGGCTCGAAGCTACGCTTCGCTGCATTCCCGAGGCTCTTTTGGCAACCGATAAAGATGAGAAAATCACTTTTTTAAATCCCAAAGCCGAAGCTTTATTGGGTTGGAAAGAGTATGAAGTTAAAGGTAAGCCTTTGAGTGATGTGATGAAATTAACGCCGCTGAGTGACGGAGAAATTGTTGATCAGGCTCTCGCCTTTCAAAACAGAAAAGGTGCAACCCTCAGCGTAACTTATCGACAGAATCCCATTCGAAATGAAAAAGGCATTTTAGTCGGAAAAGTTGTTGTGTTGAGATAAAACAATCATTACTGAATTGCCTTAAATTATGTCAAATTTAAAGATTCGCATTTTAATGTTACTATCGATGCTTTGGATGTTATTTACTTTGGCTCTGGTTTCGTGGTGGATGGTTTTTACTGTTGGTCAATTGGAAAACCGACGGCTCGGCCATATTGCCGAACCCGCGATTTATCTTCAGCAAGAAAGAATGATAAAAGCAGAGGGAGGGGTCCTTCTGATTCTATTGGTTTCTGGTGGATTGGGGTTGGTGTTAGCTCTTTGGCAGCTTCAGCGGCAGCACGAAAAAATTCGCGATTTTTTTTCGGTATTCACCCATGAAACTAAAACTAGTTTGGCTCGCCTGATTCTAAAATCAGATTTAATGGCTGAAGAAAATCCTCATTCAGAATCCTTGCAGCAGCTTAAAGAGGAGACGATCTTTTTGCAGAATCAACTTGAAAATGCACTTTGGGTTGCTAAAGGGTTTGGAACTTTATTTATTGAGAAAACTGAATGGTCTCGCCTCATTAAGGAATTTGAATGGTCTTGGCCGTCCTTGCAATGGCGTTACTTCAGTGAGCCCTTCGAGGTCAAAATAGATCGCCGGGTTTTTCAGATGGTTTTGCGAAATCTTGTTCAGAATGCTATTCATCATGGACAAGCCAAAGAAATCACCTTTCGGGCCGAGAAGAGTGAATCCACCTGGCAGCTCTGGATTGAGGATGATGGCAAGGGATTCACTGGGGACTTTTCCAGGCTTGGAGTAAACATGGAAAGGGCAACAGCCACCAGCGGTACTGGAATTGGGTTGTGGGGCGCTCAACAAGGCATACGACAAATGAAGGGAACCGTACACTTTTATCCATCAGCAAAGGGTGGCTTCGGTGTTCATATTTCCATTCCCTTGGAGCCATACTCATGAATTCATTTAAATTACTCCTTGTGGAGGATGATAAGGTTTTAGGAAGTCATTTGACAGAACGCCTCGATAAAGAGGGCTATCAATGCACGTGGGTTCGCACCTGTGAGGAATGTAAAAAAATGAAAACCCATTGGTCTTCGTTTGATTTAGTGATTGTTGATGTGGGCCTGCCCGATGGATCGGGATTTGATCTCGCGTCGGAAATTCGTACAATGGCTTCGGTGCCCATAGTGTTTATGACTGCACAGAGTGATTCTGAGAATCGCTTAAGGGGTTATGAATTGGGTGCGGAAGAATTTATTCCAAAACCATTTCATCTTAGAGAATTGTTATTGAGGGTGAAACACGTGCTTGAAAATCATAGTTTTGCGAAGGCCCTGACAGTGAATAATGTCACCATTGATTGGCGCTCCATGGTAGTTCGAGATGCCGATGGAGTTGAAGAGCGACTCACGTTTAAAGACTACCGTGTGCTTAAACTGCTGGTAGACTCAGCGCCCCGCCCAGTTTCACGGGATGAAATTTTGGACAAGATTTGGGGTGAAGATCAATACCCAAGCCCTCGCTCTGTTGATAACACCATTGTCAGATTGCGCCAGGCACTTAAGGATGAAAATGGGGAGTTGATTCGGTCCATTCGTGGTTTAGGTTATCAGTGGGAAAGTCACTAAGCTCCGCCAATAGAACTTTGGGGTTGCAATAATGAAGGGCATTTAGTTGAGAGTTTATGGCTCATAAATCTTTGTCCTAGCTTGCCACTCGTATGAAGTTATCACTATACTCTAAAGCCAAGAGGTAAATATGCTTTGTTTGGCAGTCGTAGGTGCTCTGCTTTTATCGTTGGCCTGCACCGAAAAAAAACAAGCGCAGGAGCCAATTTATTTTTCGTCTCCCGTTAGTACAAGTTCGTCGCTCCGATTTGCGATTCATCCTTTGCATAACCCTGATCGACTTCATGCGGTTTTCGGTCCATTAATTAGCTATATCAATCGAAGGCATCCCGGTCTTAATATCCAGCTTGAAGCATCAGTCAATTATGCGGCGTTTGAAGAAAAAATAAAAAGGCGTGAAGTTGAGATTGCACTTCCAAACCCTTATCAAACTTTGTTGGCTATAAGACATGGCTACAGGGTATTTGCAAAAATGGGAGATGATGAGAATTTTCGTGGAATTATTTTGGTGCGCAAAGACTCAGGAATCAAAAAGGTCCTAGATTTGAAAGGGAAGACCATTAGCTACCCGGCTCCAACAGCGCTTGCCGCGACGATGATGCCGCAATATTTTTTATTTAAAAATGGTCTCGATGTTCTTAATGACACTAAAAGTGTTTACGTGGGTTCGCAGGAATCATCCATCATGAATGTCTATCTCAGAAATTCACAGGCGGCCTGCACTTGGCCACCTCCGTGGATAGCCTTCAAACATAATAACCCAGAGAAGGCAAAAGAGTTGGAAGTCAAGTGGCAGACGGATCAGCTGCCCAATAACGGTTTAGTTGTTCGTGATGATGTTTCAAAGGACATTCATGAAAAAGTGAAGGAGGCTCTCTTATCGCTGCAAACTACTAAACAGGGTAAAGAGATCTTGAAGAAACTCGGACTTTCCAAGTTTGAGGTGGCATCGGAAGCGACTTATGATCCTGTTAGGAAATTTTTAGAGCAGTTTACGAAGGAGCTTCGTAGTCCTGAGAAGGAAAAGTAGTGAATATATTTTTCGGGTCCATTCGCAAGCAATTAATTGTCGGTATTTCGGTTGTTCATGCCGTCCTCATGATTTTCTTTGTCTTTGATTTGGTGGCTCGGCAAAGAGATTTCATTCGAACCGAATTGGTCAAGTTAACCAATGGTCTCGCTCTTGTGTTAGCCAATAATAGCGAAACATGGCTCCTTTCAAGGGATTACTCAGGTTTGCAAGAAGTGGTTAGTGTTCAGCAGAAATACCCCAATTTGAGAATGGCCATGGTTTTTGCAATGGACGGAAAAATTCTCGCTCATACTGATCCCACTAAAATTGGTTTTTTTGTGGGAACCAAGGAAAAATCAAATCAGCTAACTGCAGGGAAGAACGAGATTATGACTTCAGTTGGACCTGAGAGTATCTCAGCGATTGCGCCCATTGTTGCCGATGGCGAGACTATCGGGAAAGCTTGGGTGATCATGAGTCAGCAAGCGGTTCTTGAGAGTTTAGGTCAGGTGGCGGGTGATGGAATTCTCTATACAATCGTGGCAATTTTAATCGGTGGTGTTTTTGCTTTGATCGTTGTTAAAGCCATGACCATGCGGTTGCAAAAGCTCATGAGCGTCGCTGAAGCTACCAGGCTTGGCGAACGGAATTTGCGGGTTCGGTTACATAGTCAAGATGAATTGGGACAGTTGGGTTATGCTTTTGATTCGATGTTAGATTCTTTAGAGCAAAAAGAGAAGTCGTTGGAGCTTGCCAATCAGAATGCCAACGCGGCCAATAAAGCTAAAAGTGAATTTCTTGCAAATATGAGTCACGAAATCAGAACTCCAATTAATGCGATGATTGGAATGGCGGATGTGCTCGCTGACACCGAACTATCTCCGGATCAAAAGAAATTTGTAGGTATTTTTCAGCGTGCGGGTGAAAATCTGATTACCTTGATCAATGATATTTTGGATTTTTCCAAGATTGAAGCGGGTGAGCTTAAAATTGTAAAAACCAGTTTTGCAATCGCAGAACTGCTGGATGATGTGAAGAAAATTAACGAAGAAAACGCTTCACGAAAGCATCTCACTCTAAAGTTTGTGGTGGGTGAAACAGTACCGCTGATCGTTTGGGGTGATGTTAATAGAATCCGGCAAGTCCTAATGAATCTAATTTCAAACGCGATTAAATTTTCTGATGGTGGGGTCATTGATGTCGCTGTTCAGAATAAAGCTCAAACAGGAAAAAGCGTTAGTCTTGAATTTTCTGTGCGAGACTCAGGAATAGGAATTGCGCCGGAACATCTTTCCAAATTATTTGAACGCTTTCGTCAAGTGGACAGTTCGACCACTCGTAAAGTTCGGGGTACGGGGCTGGGGCTTGCGATTTCAAAACGACTTGTGGAACTCTTGGGGGGAAGCATCCACGCGGAGAGTGAACTCGGAAAAGGATCTCGTTTTTTCTTCAGATTGTCTCTTGATCTTGAAGGTATTAGCTCTGCCATTAGTCCGCCGATGTCAACGACAGAGGGCGTTGGTGGTGGTTTCGGCAAGGTGATAGGCCCTATTAAAAAAATACTTTTAGTTGATGATGCTGAAGATAATCGTATTTTGATTCATGCTTTATTAAAAGAACAGCCCTATGAAATTACAGAGTGTGATAATGGCCTCGGGGCATTGAAGATCTTCACAGAAAATCAGTTTGATCTCATTTTGTTGGATCTGCAAATGCCGATCCTGGACGGTTACGAAACCGCCAGGTTGATGCGCGAATGGGAATCTGAGCATCATAAACCGCGGACCAAGATTTTTGCGTTGAGTGCTGATACGATTCCTGAACTCGTTGAAAAAGCAATAAATGCTGGATGCGATTCTCATATTGCGAAACCGATTCGCAAAAAAGTTTGATCGCCTTGATCGCATCATCATTCGCCCACAAAGGATAATCGATATTGTCCGGGTTGCCATTCGTATCAAGCACGGCTATGACAGTGATTCCAAGTTTTTTTGCTTCTGCACTGGATAT
>CAZYOE010000048.1:0-27892 GCA_964648725.1 uncultured Pseudobdellovibrionaceae bacterium
AACAAAAAGGAACTGGTGGAGCTCGTCAGGGTTCTAATCGCTCAATCTTGATGCCTGGTGGAGGCACTGCGTTTGGTCCTCAGCCAAGATCATACGCTTATGCTCTTCCTAAAAAGGTAAGAAAGGTAGCTCTTTCGGTAGCTCTTTCTTATTTAGTTAAAGAGGGTAAGTTTTTAATTCTTAATGATATTGATTCTACTGGTAAGACAAAAGATATGAACACAAAGCTTAGTGGTTTGGGTTTAAAGAAAGCTTTTGTTGTCGATGAAGTTGCTAAAGAGTCAGTTGCAAGAGCTAGCAAAAACCTAGCGAAGTTCAAGTATGTTGGCGTTGCTGGGTTGAACGTGTATGACCTATTAAAGTATGACAGCGTTATCGTGACTAAGAGTGCTGTTGATAAGATTGCTGCACGCTGCAGCCTTGAGGGATAAGCATGAAGAACACAGTTTTGCGTCCGTTAATTACAGAGAAAAATGCCTACCGACAAGCTGATGGCGTATATGTTTTTGAATGTTCAGTTGAAGCCACTAAGGCTGAAATCAAGAGAACTATTGAAGAGCTTTTTAAGGTAAGCGTAAATAAAGTAAACACAAGTGTTTCTCGTCACCGCGCAAAGAGAACGCGTTTTGGCTTGGGTAAGATTTCTTACTCTAAGAAGGCTTTCGTAAAGCTTCAGTCAGGCCAAAAAATTGCGGTGTTTGAAGGGGTATAAATATGGGAATTAAAGTTTATTCTCCAAGATCGCATGGAAGTCGCGGAGCCACCGGATACGATTTCTCAGAGATTACGAAAGTTAAGCCAGAGAAATCGTTGACTGAGTCTTTAACAAGATCTTCTGCTCGCGGTAACCATGGTCAAATTACTATTCGTCACCAAGGTGGCGGTCATAAGCGTCGATATCGCGTTGTAGACTTTGGTCGTCATAAGTTGGAAGTTCCAGCTAAAGTTGCGGCGATTGAGTATGATCCGAATAGAACAGCGCGAATAGCATTGCTTCATTACATGGATGGGCAGAAGGCATATATTATTGCCCCGATTGGATTGACTGTTGGTGATACTGTATTATCCAGCGAAAAAGCTGACATTAAGCCTGGGAATGCTCTTCCGTTATTTGCGATTCCAGTTGGTACGGTGATCCATAATGTTGAGTTGAGACCTGGTAAAGGTGCTCAAGTCGCTCGTGGTGCTGGATCACAAGCAACACTTGTTTCTAAAGAGGGACAGTATTGCCAAGTGAGATTGCCGTCTGGTGAAACTAAGTTAGTTCTTTCAGTTTGCCGTGCAAGTATTGGTCAGGTCGGTAATACCGATAATGAAAACTTGAGCTTAGGAAAAGCTGGTAGAGCAAGATGGCGTGGAATTCGCCCTTCTGTTCGGGGTATGGCTATGAACCCAGTTGATCACCCTCTTGGTGGTGGTGAAGGCGTTGGTAAAGGGCATCATCCTGTTACGCCATGGGGCAAACCATGCAAAGGCTTTAAAACCAGAAACAACAAACGTACTAATAGCAGTATTGTTAAGAGACGTAAGTAAGGGAGAGGCTCGTGGCTCGTTCAGTTAAAAAAGGTCCATTTTTGGATCACCAATTAGTTAAGAAAATTGAGTATGCTATCGAGAAGAATGACAAGAAGGTCATCAAGACTTGGTCTCGTCGTTCTATGATTACACCAGATTGTGTTGGATTAACATTTGCCGTTCACAATGGAAGAAAGTTTGTGCCAGTTTATGTAACAGAAAACATGATTGGCCATAAACTCGGTGAATTCGCGCCAACCAGAACATTCACAGGGCATGCAGAGAAGAAGGCTGCCGCACCTGCTCCAGGTAAGAAGTAGAGGTAGGCAATGGAAGTTAAGGCCAGTTTAAAATATGCAAGAGTTGGAGCGCAAAAAGCAAGATTGGTAGCTGATCTTGTGCGCGGAAAAGACGTTTCAGAGGCCCTCAAGATATTGAAGTTCTCAGACAAAAAAACGGCTGTCTTCATTAAAAAATTGATCGAGTCTGCAGTAGCTAATGCAGATGTAAAGGGAACAGTCGACTCAGATAATCTTTACGTAAAAACGATCCATGTGGACGCGGGACCTTCCTTGAAGAGATTTCGCCCTAGAGCACAAGGACGAGCGTATGGGGTGTTGAAGAAAACTAGTCACATCAATGTAATTTTGGGTGAGAGGTAAGCGTGGGACAGAAGGTAAATCCAATTGGGTTGCGCGTAGGTGTTATTAGAACTTGGGATTCTCGCTGGTATGCCAAAGGCCGTCAGTATTTTGAGAACCTTCATGAGGATGTTAAACTTCGAAAATTCCTCAAGGAAAAGTTAAAGCACGCTGGTGTAGCTAAAATTGAAATGGAAAGAGCAGTAAAGAAAATAAAAATAATCATTCATACTGCACGTCCAGGTGTTGTCATTGGGAAGAAGGGAACCGGTATCGATTCTTTGCGTGCTGAAGTCCAAAAGCTGACTCCTAATGAAGTATTCTTAAGTATTCAGGAAGTTAGAAAGCCCGATATTGATGCTCAATTGGTTGCTGAGTCAATTGCACTTCAGCTAGAAAAGCGAATTTCTTGGCGTCGTGCTATGAAAAAGGCTATTGCAGCAGCAATTCGTGGAGGAGTCAGAGGTATTAAGGTTCGGGTCTCAGGTCGTCTTGATGGCGCCGAGATCGCTCGTTCTGAATGGTATAACGAAAAGTCTGTACCTTTGCATACTTTACGTGCCGATATTGATTATGGCACTGCTGAGGCACTTACTGCATACGGGATTATTGGATTGAAAGTTTGGATCTATAAAGGTGATATCCTTTCTCAACGTGAGGTAGAGGAGGCTGGTCGTGTTAAGTCCTAAGCGAGTTAAATGGCGTAAACAGCATATTGGTCGTGGAGGCGGAGTCGCTTCTAAAGGTAATAAATTAGATTTCGGAGATTTCGGTCTTCAAGCTGTAGAAGATGGCAGACTTACCGCACGTCAATTAGAAGCTAGTCGTATTGCAATTTCCAGGAGCGTAAAAAGAGGCGGGAAAATGTGGGTGAGAGTGTTTCCTCATACCCCTGTTACTAAGAAGCCTGCTGAAACACGTATGGGAAGTGGTAAAGGTAACCCAGAGTTTTGGGTAGCTCGGGTTCAACCGGGAAGAGTACTTTTTGAGATCAACGGTATCAGCAGAGAACAAGCTGTTGAGGCATTTACTCTGGCGATGCATAAACTTCCTTTTAAAACTAGAATTTTAGTGCGGGAGTAGAAGATGAAATATTCAGAGATGCAAAGTCTATCAGTGAGTGATCTTGCAAAAAAAAGAAAAGAACTTGTAGGTGAGATGTTCAATTTGAGAATGAAAAATTCTATTGGACAAGCTGGGAACCCATTAATGATTCGTTCTTTGAGAAGAGATATTGCTCGTATTAATACGGTGATCTCTACAAAGAAGAGTGTGAAGTAGGTAGCGCATGGAAAAGAATGATTCAACCCGCGGTAGAAGAGTTGAAGTGATCGGTCAGGTAGTGAGTGACAAGATGGATAAAACTATCTCTGTTGTCACTTATCGCATGGTAAAACACGAGAAGTACGGAAAGTACATCAAGAAGACTTCGGTAATGAAAGCTCACGATGAGAAAAATCTCGCTAAAGTTGGCGATACAGTAAAAATTTTTGAAGCAAGGCCCCTTAGCAAGACTAAGCGTTGGGTACTTGCTGAAGTACTTGAAACAGTGAAGGGTTAGGTGTCGCATGATTCAGATGCAGACTAAATTAACGGTTGCTGACAACTCTGGTGCGAAGGAAGTAGCTTGTATTAAGGTTCTTGGTGGTTCTAAAAGAAGATATGCAACAATTGGTGATATTATTGTGGTATCAATCAAAGACGCGCTCCCCAATGCAAAAGTAAAAAAAGGCGATGTTGCCAAAGCAGTAGTTGTTAGGACAGTAAAGCAGATTCGTAGAGCTGATGGTACATATATTCGTTTTGATGATAACTCAGCTGTTCTTATAAATGCGGCAAAAGAACCAATTGGTACTCGTATTTTTGGACCAGTTGCGAGAGAGTTAAGAGCGAAACAATTTGTTAAAATTGTATCCCTGGCTCCAGAAGTCCTCTAGAGGTAAAACTATGAATAGGTTAGAAGAGAGATATAAAAAAGAAATTCGTCCTACACTGGTAAAACAATTGGGCGTTAAGAGTATTATGCAAGTGCCAAAGCTTGAAAAAGTTGTCATCTCTGTGTGTTTGAGTGAGGCAGTACAAAACCCTAAAGTTTTAAACTCAGTAGTAGATGAGATTACCGCGATTACCGGTCAAAAAGCCGTGATTACACACGCTAAAAAAGCGATCTCGAATTTTAAGTTAAGGGAAGGGATTGCAATTGGCGCTAGGGTAACTCTACGTCGTGAAAAAATGTATGCCTTTATGGATAAGTTGATGAACCTGGCACTGCCAAGAGTTCGGGACTTTCGTGGTTTGCCACCCAAAGGTTTTGATGGGCGCGGTAATTATAATATGGGCTTGAAAGAGCAGATTGTTTTTCCTGAAATCAACTTTGATAAGGTTGAAAAGGCACGAGGGATGAATATTACTATTTGTACTTCCGGTAAAACAGATGCAGAGGGAAAAGCTTTGTTAGAGGCATTGGGAATGCCTTTCAGAAAATAAAAGGCGAGGTGGAATTTGGCAAGATTAGCATCGATTGAGAAAAATAATAATAGAAAAAAGATGTCGAGCAAGTTTTGGAAACTTAGACGTGAGCTAAGAGCTAAGTCCCTCGATCAGAAGCTTACCGATGAAGAGCGTAGTGCAGCTTTTTTAAAGTTGCAGAAATTGCCTCGCGACACTTCACCGGCGAGAGTTATAAATCGGTGTGAACTTACTGGTCGGCCTCGTGGTAATTACAGAAAATTTGGTTTGTCGCGCTTGGCGTTTAGACAGCTTGCACTAGATGGCAAACTTCCCGGTGTTACAAAATCAAGTTGGTGAGGAATAGAAAATGGATACAGTTGGTGAATTTTTAACAAGAATACGTAATGCTGGTGCTGCTCGGCACGAGAAGTTTGATATTCCTGCTTCTAAGGTTAGAGAAGGAATTGCAAAGATCCTTGTTGAGGAAGGAATGCTTCGCTCGTACAAAGTGGCGAAAGACAGCAAGCAGGGAATTATGCGTTTGTACCTTAAGTACGACGATAACGGAGAGCATGCAATTTCTAACTTAGTTAGAGCAAGTAGGCCGGGCCGTCGTTTATATGTTAAGGGCGATGCTATTCCTTCTGTAAGATCTGGAATGGGATTTTGTATTTTGAGTACCAGCAAGGGTTTGATGAGCAGTAAGAGTGCTCAGAAACAAAACGTTGGCGGCGAACTAATCTGTAGAGTTTGGTAGGTGGATAATGTCAAGAGTTGGTAAGGCCCCAATTGGGTTTGACGATAAAGTACAAGTTTCTGTCTCTCCTCTGAATGTTGTGACAGTTAAATCGGCGAATAAGCAGATTACTGTTAGTTTGAAACCAGAAGTGGGTGCTTCAGTTGAAGGTAAGACATTGGTTCTTACTCGTAAGGAAGAATCAAAAGCTGCGAGTAGTCTTCATGGAATGTATCGTGCGCTACTTCAGAATGCAGTCATGGGTGTTTCTAAGGGGTTTACAAAGACTCTTGAACTCCATGGAGTGGGATACAGAGCTACAGTTGCTGGAAAAAAGCTCGAGATGAGTCTGGGTTTCAGCCACGCTATATCTTATGATATTCCTGAAGGAATTGATATTAAGGTAGATAAACAAACGAATATTTCTGTAACTGGCTATGACAGAGCCCTTGTTGGTGCTGTAGCAGCGAAAATCAGAAGCTTTCGTCCACCAGAGCCATATTTGGGTAAAGGTGTTCGTTACTCTGATGAAAAGATTCGCCGCAAAGCTGGTAAGTCAGCAGGAAAGTAATGTGGGTTTGATATGAAAATTGTATTGAAGAAAAAAACAAGTTCAAAAGTTAACGGAAGGCTTAAGAAGAAGCTCCGTATTCGTAAAAAGGTCCAAGGTTCTTCAGATAGACCTCGTTTGTGCATTTTTAAGAGCGCGAAGCATATCTATGCTTCACTCATTGATGATAATAATGGAAAAACTTTGTTGTCTTTCTCTTCTCTTAATATTGAAGAAAAACTCAACGGTGTTGATATGGCAAAGAAAGTTGGAAATGAACTCGCTAAGAAAGCTGTTGCCAGTAAGGTAAGCGCAGTAGTTTTTGATCGAAACGGTTTTATCTATCACGGACGCGTTAAGTCTCTTGCAGATGGTGCTCGTGAAGGCGGCCTAAACTTCTAAGGAGTCGACGATGGAAAAGGTAAGCGTGGAATTTGAAGAGAGAGTGGTCGCCATCAATCGTGTGGCCAAAGTTGTAAAAGGGGGACGTCGTTTCTCTTTCTCTGCTTTGGTTGTGGTTGGTAATAAAGCTGGCGAAATTGGGATTGGAACAGGTAAAGCAGGGGAAGTTCCTGAAGCGATAGGTAAGGCAAGTCGGTCGGCAAAAAAAATGACTAAAGCTGTTCCTCTCTACCAATCAAGAACCATCCCACATGAAGTCATCGGTAAGTTTGGAGCAGCTAAAGTTATTATGAAACCAGCAGCTCCGGGCACCGGCGTTATCGCTGGTGGTGCTGTTCGTGCAGTTTTGGAATCTGTAGGGGTGAAAGATATTCTTACTAAGTGTGTAGGTACTCGTAACCCACATAATGCTGTACGCGCAACATTAGATGGATTGAAACAATTGAAGCAAAAGGCTGAATAGAGGTTTATTTATGGCAAAGTCATTTGTTGTGACATTAAAACGTAGCCTAATCGGATGTACAGAGACTCAGAGAGCCACTGTTGCTGCTCTAGGTCTAAGAAAAAGACATCAGATAGTCAAGTTGGCTGATAATGCAGCGAACAGAGGACAGATTTTCAAAGTTCAACATTTGGTGAACGTACAGGTGGAGAAATAAAATGAGTTTACTCGAAACTTTAAAGCCAAAAGTAGGCGCAAGCCACGCAAGAAAAAGAGTAGGCCGTGGTCGAGGGTCGGGATTGGGCCAGACAGCGGGTAAAGGCCACAAAGGTCAATTAGCACGTACTGGTGGTAAAGTTCGCAGAGGTTTTGAGGGTGGTCAAACTCCCTTAATTAGACGTCTCCCTAAGTTTGGGTTTAGATGCCCGTCTAGCATTTCTTATGAGATTATTGATCTATCAGATTTGGAAGCCTTGAGTGGTGAGATTACACTTGATGTTTTGAAAAAATCAGGGTTGGCTGAAGGTAACCAAGTAAAAGTATTGGCAAACGGGAAGATTAGTCATGCTTTAACCTTAAAAGGGTTAAAGGTTAGTCAAGGGGCCCGTCAAGCCATTGAAGCAGTTGGTGGAAAGATAGAGGGATAGTTTAGTGGCAACAATGGAAGGGCTTTCAAAAAATGCCGATTTGCAACGTAGGATTTTATTCACGCTAGGGATTTTGGCGGTTTATCGAATTGGAGTACATATTGCTACTCCTGGTGTCGATAATCATGCGGTCCTTTCATTTTTTCAAGCTCAAAGCGCGGGAATCTTTGGCTTATTCAATACCTTTACTGGTGGTGCATTAAGCCAATTTAGTGTCTTTGCTTTGGGGATCATGCCTTACATCTCAGCTTCAATTATTTTTCAATTGTTGACTTCAGCTGTTCCTTATCTTGAGTCATTAAAAAAAGAGGGCGAACAAGGGCGTAAAAAGATCAATCAATATACTCGTTATGCAACTGTAATTTTGGCTGTGATTCAGGGCTCAGCAATTAGTAGTTGGCTTATGGGATCTTCGAGTCCCGAAGGTAAACCCCTGGTTCTTGCTTCTCATGTTGGTTTTTTGCCTTTTCAACTGATGACAGTACTTACTTTGACCGCAGGCACATGTTTCATTATGTGGCTCGGTGAGCAAATTACCGAACGCGGAATTGGTAATGGATCAAGTTTAATCATTTTCACTGGAATTGCCGCTTCAATTCCGTCAGGTGCGCAACGATTATTCTCGCTTGTGGCAAATGACGAAATTCCCGCGGCAGCTGCATTAGGGATTCTCATCTTGATGGTACTGGTGATTGCAGCAGTTATTTATGTCGAGGTCGCACAAAGAAAGATTCCGATCCAGTATTCCCAACGTGGTACTGGCAAAGCTGCAATGAGTGCTCCTCAGAGTCACCTGCCGCTAAAGTTGAATTTTTCTGGAGTTATTCCCCCAATTTTTGCAAGCTCCCTTCTCATGTTCCCAGCCACTATGGCTCAATTTATTAAAGCGCCGTGGTTGCAGTCGGTACAGACTTCTTTAAGTCCAAACGGTGCGATTTATAATATTTTATTTGTATTGCTAATTGTATTTTTCTGTTTTTTCTATACTGAGATTGTGTTTAATCCAAAAGAAGTTGCTGAGAATCTTAAAAAATATGGTGGATTTATCCCTGGTGTACGCGCTGGGCAAAGTACCTCTGAATATATTCAGAATGTGATTGAACGGATAAATGTTGGGGGAGCGGCATATTTGTCAGCTATATGCGTTTTGCCAGGTCTCTTAAATGATTTGTTCAATATACCATTTTACTTTGGTGGCACTAGTTTGTTGATTCTAGTTGGTGTTGCATTGGATACATCACAACAGATTCAATCGTATATGTTGACTCAAAAGTACGAAGGATTCCTAAAGGGTGCAAAAATTAGGAGTCGGAGGGTACAGTATTGATTCTGCTTATTTTTGGGGCTCCTGGTTCCGGCAAAGGCACACAGAGTGCTAAGTTGGTTGACAAAGCGGGCTTTTTTCAAATTAGCACCGGAGACCTCTTGAGAGCGGCTATCCGTGAGGGTACGACTCTCGGTAAAAATGCCAAGGCCTTTATGGATAAGGGCGAACTTGTTCCTGACTCAGTTGTTATTGGGTTGGTTGATGAAGTTTTGGCGCAACAGCTAAAAAATGGAAAGAAATCGTTCATTTTTGATGGTTTTCCAAGGACGGTCGCACAGGCTCACAGTCTAAGTGAGACTTTGAATAAATTTGGCTTAAAAGCTGATTCTGCTGTTTTTATTAATGTAGATCGCCGCAGTTTAGTCGCGCGTTTGACTGGAAGACGAGTTTGTTCGTCTTGTGGAGCTGTCTATCACATTGTTAATAGCCCAACTAAAAGTGAGGGTGTTTGCGACAAATGTGCTGGGCCACTGATTCTCAGATCTGATGATCGCGAAGAAGTGATTCTTTCTAGGTTGGACACGTACGAAGCAGTAGCGGATGCATTGAAAAAGTACTATGGCAGCTTAGGAGTAACTAAAGAAGTAAATGGCGATCAAACTGTCGAGGCAGTCTATAGAAGCATAGTATCTAATGCTAATATTGTAGAATGTTGACATAGTTCTGGACACTCATATTGAAGTAGTGTAAAGAGGCCATTCGGCAAAAAATATAATTGAGAAGATAAACTAGGGAAAGCTATGAAAGTACGTCCTTCAGTAAAAAAGATTTGTAGTAAGTGTAAAATTATTAAACGTAAGGGTGCTGTTCGTGTTATTTGCGAAAACCCAAAACACAAGCAGAGACAGGGGTAGGAAATGGCTCGTTTAGCGGGTGTAGATTTGCCCAGAAATAAGCGTGTAGAAGTTGCCTTGACGTACATTTTCGGTATTGGCCGTCCAAGGGCTCGTTGGATTTGTTCACAAGCAAATATTCCTGATAGCTTGAGGACAGATGCTCTCACTGATGAGCATGTTGCAAAGATTCGTTCATTAATTGAATCAAGCTTCAAGGTGGAGGGTGATCTTCGTCGTGAAGTTGGGCTGTCTATTAAGAGATTGATGGATTTAAATTGTTATCGGGGTACTCGTCATCGCAAAGGTCTTCCTGTTCGTGGTCAAAATACTCGATCAAATGCGCGAACAAGAAAAGGTCCTAAGAAGACAGTGGCTAATAAGAAAAAGGCTGTATAAGAGAGGGTGAAAGATGGCAACTCCAGGAACTAAAGAAGTAGCTTCGAAGAAAGTTAAGAAAAAAGTAAAGAAGGTTGTTTCCCAAGGCCTCTGTTATATTCAATCGGGATTTGGTAACGTAATCGTTACTATTACCGACGGTGGTGGTGATACTTTGGCTTGGTCTTCAGCTGGACACTTAGGCTTTAAAGGTAGTCGTAAAGGGACTCCGTTTGCAGCAACTGTAACTGCAGAAGATGCCGGCAAAAAAGCGATGGAATTGGGTGTTCGCTCGGTAGATGTGTTTTTAAATGGCCCAGGTGCAGGGCGCGAACCAGCTATTCGTGCATTAGCTGGTTTGGGAATGAGGGTTAATATCCTTAAAGATGTGACACCTGTACCCCATAACGGTTGTCGTCCTCCTAAGCGTAGAAGAATTTAAGAGGTGTATTTGTGAGCTGTATCAATAAGAGTGTTTGTAAAATTTGTAGACGTGAAAATCTTAAACTCTTCCTTAAGGGAGATCGATGCCTTACAGATAAGTGTGCGTTTGAAAGACGTCCTTATCCTCCAGGTCAACATGGTCAGTCTCGTTTGAAGTTCTCAGAATTCGCGCTTCAGTTGCGTGAAAAACAAAAGACTAAGCGTTATTACGGCGTGTCTGAAAAACAGTTTAGACGTTACATTTCTTTGGCTGAAAAAGCTAAGGAAGTTACTGGGTTAGCTCTTCTTAAGAATCTTGAGCAACGCCTCGACAATGTTGTAGCTACACTTGGCTTTGCGAGTTCACGACGTGACGCGAAGCAAATTGTTTCCCACGGCCACGTGTTAGTTAATGGTAAGAAGGTTAATGTTCCAAGCTATTCAGTTTCCAAAGGTGACGTGATTGAGATTTCTACTGGCAGTAAAGAAACAGCTAGAATTATGGCTGCTGTTCAAAGTGCCGGTAAGAAAACCGTGCCAGCATGGCTCGAAGTAGATCATGGTGCTCTAAAAGGGGTGGTAAGGGACTTGCCTGGCAGAGAAGAGATTACTTTGCCTGTCGAAGAGAATATGATTGTCGAGTACTACTCGCGATAAGCGTGACATTGGAGGTCCCATGCAGGAGCACTATTACTTATTTTGGAAGGATTTGATTAAACCAAAAGGATACGAAGTAGATCGTGATACCTTGAGAGAGGATTACGGTCGATTTGTTGTAAAGCCTCTTGAACGCGGATTTGGGGTGACTCTCGGGAATTCTTTGAGGAGAATCCTGTTAAGTTCAATGATGGGTTCTGCTGTTAGTGCAGTAAAATTTGAAGGTGTTCTTCATGAGTTCTCGACTCTTCCAGATGTTCTGGAAGATGTAACAGATATCATGCTTAACTTGAAAGAAGTTCGATTTAAACAGTACAGCTCTGAACAACAAGTACTTAGAATCAACAAAAAGGGCCCTGGAAAAGTTACGGCAGCTGATATTCAGACGAATGATAGGGTTGACGTGTTGAATCCCCACCAGGTAATCGCTACTTTGGGTGATAATGCAAATTTCAACGTAGAAATCGTCGTTAGTTATGGTCGCGGGTATGTAGCCGCTGATGAGCGCGAACGGGATTTACCCCTAGGATTTATTGCTTTAGATGCGCTATATAGTCCGATTAAAAAGATCAACTACAGCGTATCAAATGCACGTGTTGGTCAAAGGACAGATTATGATGCATTGACTTTTGAAGTGTGGACCGACGGTTCTTTGAAACCTGAAGAGGCCGTAGCGTTAGGTTCTAAGATTTTAAAAGATCAGCTTCAAATTTTCCTTACTTTTGACGAGGCGATGGAGCCTACTGAGGAATATAAGGATCATAAAAATGCAAGTCTTAACGAGAACCTTTTCAGATCAGTTGATGATTTGGAGTTGTCTGTTAGAAGTGCAAATTGTCTTAAAAACGCGAATATCCGGTTTATCGGTGAACTCGTTGTAAGAACAGAAGCAGAGATGCTTAAAACCAAAAACTTCGGACGTAAGTCTCTGAATGAAATTAAAGAGATTTTGGCTGAAATGGGTCTTGGTTTAGGCATGAAGATTGACGGTTGGCCGCCTCCAGGATGGGATCCAAATTCGGCCCCGCAAGTTAAGCGTGAACAAACAAATTAGTATTTCGGTTGTTGGAGTGAGTAATGAGACACAGAAGACGTGTTAAGCATTTTAGTCGAAAGCAGGGGGCCAGAAAGGCCCTTATCAGAGGACTCGTAGAGTCTCTTGTCGAGCATGGACGTATTAAAACTACAGTTGACAAGGCAAAAGAGGCAAGAAGACACGTTGAGCGTGCTATCACTCTTGGTAAAAAGGGTACAATTGCAGCGCGCCGTTTGATTTTGGCTCGCTACCCTCAAGTTGAAGTCATGAATAGTATTGTTAACGATTTGTCTGTTCGATTCAAAGATCGTAATGGTGGATATACTCGAATCATTAAGCTTGGAAAGCGGCCGGGCGATATGGCCGAAATGGCGTTCATCGAATTCGTAGACTATGATTTTGCTGGTAGGTTAGCTGAAGCAGCTAAAGCTCCTGAAAAGAAGAGTGAAGCTTCTACAAAGGCAAAAAAGGCTGTGTATCGTACTGAACGCAAAGTTCGTAGCAAGATTCAAACTAAGTCTCGTCGTGAGAACAGGGCTTAATCTAACATACTTCGAGTATGTATGAAAAAAGGAGGGCTACCCTCCTTTTTTGTTTTTGTGGACCTAGTCTAGTCGTTTTAGCTATTTTTTAAGGTACCTCAATCTGCTAGGTCTTCTAAAAAAATTGTTTTAGAACTGAGCTTTACCTTCACCTACAATTTGTCCATTTAAAGTCACTTTATAGTTGATTGGGCAGGCTTTGGAGAGCATTGCGCTAACTCCGCAATACCTAGTCATAGAGAGTTCGACAGCTTTGACTGCTTGCTCGGAAGGAAGCTCACCAGAGATCTGAAAATCGAGGTGGATTTGAGTCCAGACAACAGGGTGTCCACCTTCACTTGATGTTGCATGCGCAATGACTTCACAGCGAGTTACTGGCAATTTGAATTTAGACGTTAGCAAGCTGATGACATCCATACCGGAGCAGCCACAGAGGCCAGTTAAGACTAGCTCCTTTGGGCTCATGCCGATATCTTGCCCCCCAGAGTCTTTTTTCGCGTCCATAATGACTCTATGTCCCCGAACATCTCCTTGATAAGTAAGTTTAGATACCCAGCGTATTTTTGATTCCATTGTTGCCATAAAATCTCCTTTGGAAAATGAGCGAATGTTACTGAGAAGAATCCCTCAAGGAGAATAACAATGCAATAGCAGGATCGAATATGGGTTAGTAAGCTCTCGTAGGGCGTCCTCTACCTTTAATGGTAGCTTAGATAAATTTTCCTGATAATGAGCTAGGTTGGAAGCGTCCCAGCTTCAAATCGAATGAAGCGTAGTTAATTTACGTTGAGTTCGACTTGAATCGCAGGCACCCAAATGAGATGTGCCAAAGACGTGAGGCTCGCGAGGGGAGAAGTTAGCCTTTTTCAGCGGAATCTAGATACTTTGCCTCAATGTATTTGTGGAAGTAGCTAGGATTTAAGGTCTCTCCGGTTGCGTGAGTCAGGAGTTCGTTGGTTGCAGAAAAGGATGCTTGAGTCCAAATATGGCCTTTTAGCCATTGTAATACGGGATGTAAATTTCCGGCCTTCAAGTCCGCTTTGAGAGTAGGAAGTGTCTTTTGTACTGCCGTAAAAAGTTGTGCGGCTGTCATTGCCCCTAGAGAATAACTTGGAAAATACCCAAAAGCACCAGCGGGCCAGTGCATGTCTTGCATGCAGCCATCTTGGTAGTTTCCTTCGGTAGATATTCCTAGGTATTCCTTCATCTTTAAGTTCCAAAGTTCAGGAATGTCACGGGCTTCAATTTTACCGCTGATTAAATCTCTCTCAATTTCATACCTGAGAATAATGTGGGCGGGGTAGGTTACTTCATCGGCTTTTACCCGAATGAGAGTTTGTTTCACCTGGTTAAAAAGGTGATACAAATTATCAAAGCTCCAAAATGGGTCTAGAGGGTTGGATGCTAAATGTTTCGAAATCAGTGGATGGATAAAGCTTAGGAATTCACGGCTTCTACCAATGTAAATTTCAAAAAATAAACTCTGACTTTCATGAATATGCATACCCCGGGCCATTCCGACAGGCTGGTTAATCCACTCTCTTGGCAAGCCTTGCTCATAACAGGCATGCCCGGTTTCGTGAATAACTCCATTCAAACTCTCGATGAAATTACATGTATTATATCGGGTGGTAATACGGATGTCCTGCGGCACACCTCCACAAAATGGATGGTGGCTGACATCCAGGCGGCCATGACTAAAGTCAAAACCAAGGATCTTCATTACTTCTAGTCCAAGAGCCTTTTGATTTTCGACTGGAAAATGACCAGAAGGTACTTTAGCTGGAATAGATTTTTGATGCTCGATCACTTTCTGAATGAGTCCAGGCAGAAATGCTTTAACTTGGTCAAAAATTTTTGTGATCTCAGATGATGTGAGTCCGGGGTTATATTGATCAAGTAGGCAATCATATTGTGGTAATCCTGAAAACTGAGATCTCTGAGAGGCTTCCTCGCGACTCAACTGAACAACTTTTTCAAAGATGGGTAAAAACTCATTCCAGTTATTTTCATGACGCAAGCTTCTCCATGCCTGTTCACAGCGTGAATTGGCTAGTGATAATGCTTCTACTAAATCCTTTTGCACGGCGCGCGCGTTCGAAATAACAAGCTTCATTTCACGAAGATTAGCTCTTTGCCATGCACTGAGATGCGAGAGATCTGTGCTTGCATTTTCAATGAGATCTAGAGCTTCAGCAGACATAAGGGTTTCGTGTCGAAGAACTTTTAGCTCTGCAAGCACTTGGGCTCGAGCTTCCCCTGATTTGCTAGGCATCATTACTGCTTCATCCCAACCTAGGATTGCTGATGCGTGATCAAGAGAGTGAAGTCGCGAAAACATTTTTTCCAATAAAGCATAAGATTTCATTAAGTAAACAGTTGCAATTGCTTGCCACTGCTCCTTGCAGAACCGGATTTGCGATTTTCCTGCATCCGGTTCTTCGGTTTACGTTTCAGTTTAGTATCAAATGTTTTCCCATTCTGTCCAGTGTTGTCGAGGACTTCGTCATATTGTGGAGGTGTGGGTAAAAGATCAAAAATTAGCTTTCGTTTGAAAGCTTCCCCAGTGTAGGAGAGTTTTTGGCTCCTGCGATTTTACCATTTAAACATTAGCTGTTTAACAGCATAGTAGAAGTTGAGTTTTAGGGCGTTATAGGAGATTCCGAAGTAATTGTAGTGACTTCGGAGTCGTCTGGTTGATCCCCTCCAAAGGTCACCAGTTCGCAGCCGGTATCTCGACTTCTTGATCCATACTTTGAAATCCTGTATAGATTGCGCCAGCTTCTTAGGTACGGTCTTGATTTTAAGTACGGTTTTGAACAGCCATTGTCTTCCCCTGTAGAAGACAAAACCCAGAAATGGAATATCTCCTTTCGGTGACTTAGAATGAAAATATTTGACTCCACTTTTCTCATAGTTGAGTGAGACTCCGTATTCGTGCCTCAGGTTTTAATATAATACCATTTCCATTTAGTTCGTAGCCCATCGTTGGCTGCGTCGTCCGAGGCACCCCTTCACAGAGGGGAAACCCCGCCTCGTGTGCGCCTTACACTGGGCAGGGTCCCTCTGTGAAGGGAAGCCCAGAAGGCTCCGCGTCCCTCACGAGCCTCGCGCCTTCGGCGCATCTCATTCGGGTCCATTGCCGCCTTGGTCTACTTTCTAACTGAAAATGGTATAAAAGAGTTCGTTTGCCGCATACCCCTTTGTTCCATAGGCAATACGCTACTTCAGTGCGAATATGGACATGTTTGACTTCCTTTATGAGCGTGGTTTTCAACTTGGCACTGACTCCTTGCTTTCGACTTCTAAAATTCCAAATTTGGCTCACAAAAAAGGCACTCCCAAGTTAGCCATCTGAGCTATTCATACATGCCATCGTCTCGGACTTCGTTGGTGCCAAAGACCCATCTGGTCGATGAGAAGTTTTAGGTGTTGCCCTCGTTTCCACAAAAGGGCTCGGCAACCACAAAAGTTAAAGTTTCACAGAACGCTACTTCGTTCACACTCACTGTCTCAGGCTCTGCATTATGGCATGCATGATCTCTATCTAGATTTTGCTGATAAAGAGCCAAATTCAAGGAGCCAAGCTTCAGATCGAACGAGGCGTAGTTCCCCTACGTTGAGTGAGAGATGAAGTGAAGGCAACGCAGAAGTTGGACTTTTTCAGCGGAATCTATCTAGGCTTCAGTTCCCGCATCACTACGGTCCCTGCAAGACTCGGTACGGAGCCCGATTGGTTCTGTTCTACCTTCTGCATTCGGTTAGTTTGACGGGACTATACGTTTAGTGTTCCAAACCTTACCCGCAAGTTCAGAGGAGTTTGCCTTTGGAGCACGTGGGTAAGTTTATACGCAAGGGTTTTATTGATGTTGAGAATGAATGTCGTGTTTAATCGTATTCAATGGCAAATTCACAAAAAAGGCGGGCCTTTCTGATTATTTGCATAATCATCAGTAAGACCCAGAAGGTAGGAGGGGCCATGTGTGGCCCCTTATGAATGGAATAAGAAGGACCCCCTAGATATGGAAGGATAATGCATCCAACCTGAACGGAAATCTAAATGAGTTTTCTTGAAATTGATAGCTACCTAGGTAAGGTCTCAAGGTGGATATTGTTACCGACTTTCAGGCGAGAAAATTAAATATGTTTTATTGAAAATATAAAATGTATTATATGCATGCTACTGCATTGATTTATCAGTTTGGTCATTTTTTTGCTAAAGCCCCCAAATATGAGATATATCGATAACTAAAATAAAGTTTGTCGATTTTGAAAGGGGAAAAATACAAAAAATGAAATGCCATTTGTTTGAAATACAGTGCGCTAATTGTAAATTAAGCAGGGCGGTGCTTTTAGCGTACAATTACCGTTATAAATCAACATCAATATTATTTTTGTGGAGATTTACTCCTCGAAGCGGGGGAAATGGATGGTAAAGTTATTAGTCATGAGTAAATAAGTTTTATGGCCTTTTGAAATTATGAACCAAATTCATGGAGGCAAGCTTCGGTGTGGTCATATGGTGGCGCAGTTCTCCTATTTTGAGTGCGAGATGAGGCGAAGGAAAGCAGTTGTTGGACTTTTTCAGCAGAATCTAGTTAACTAATCGTGACCCTTTTTGGGAGGAATATTGGTTCAGAACTTAATTAATTCGTCGAAAATCAGAATGCCGCGTGGATTTATAACTCTCTGGTTGAGCGAGGCCGAAAGAGCCCTTCAAAAAAAGAAGATAAGGTTTAATTCTCAGGCGGAACTCACGATAGTTTTTCTGGATAAATTGCCGGCTAAAAAAATTAATTGGCAGTATCGTCAGAGGAATTATGCCACCGATGTGTTGAGTTTTGAAGGCGATGGCAAATTCAATTTGGGTGAGCTTGTTTTGTGTCCAGATGTTATTGCCAAACAAGCTAAAGATCATGGCTTAACATTTCAACAAGAGCTGGGTTATATGCTGCTCCATGGAGTCTTACATCTTTTGGGTTATGATCACGAAAATAACGAGCGTGAAGCAAAAAGAATGTTCTTAATTCAAGATGAAGTCTTTGATAAGCTGTGTCGCAAATTTTGGAAATGAGATTTGTCAGTGCTTCTCACTTAATGCATTCTCGTTGGTTTATATCAGTATTAGGAGAGATCCGTGTCTTTAGTTACAGAGTCTTATGAAATTAAAATGAAAATAAGCAAATTAACCTTATTGACCTCTGAAATCCGGGGGTATCTTTGACGTTGATAAAAAGAAACGTCGTTTGCAAGAACTAGAGATGGCGGCTGAAAATCCAGATCTTTGGAATAAACCTGCCGAGATGCAAAAAATGAATAAGGAAAAAGCTTTCTTGGAGAAAGCCGTTCAAGAGTATGAAGGTTTTCGCCAGAGAGTTGAAGATGTGCAAGTCCTTCTGGAAATGAGCTTTGAGGCTCAAGATGAAGCCACTTTTCAGGAGGCTAAATCTGAAGTGATTGCTCTTGAGAAGTTAGGGAGAGACCTAGAGCTCCAACGAGTTCTTTGCGGAGAACTTGATGCTAATGGAACCTATCTAACGATCAATGCCGGTGCCGGTGGCACTGAATCTTGTGATTGGGCATCAATGTTAATGAGGATGTATCTTCGTTATGCTGAAAAACATGGATATACGACAGAAATTCTGGAAATGACTGAAGGAGATGGCGCGGGAATAAAGTCTGTTACGATTCAAATCCAAGGACCTTATGCTTATGGCTACTTGAAAGCTGAGTCTGGAGTGCACCGTTTAGTGCGGATTTCGCCGTTTGATTCAAATGCGCGAAGACATACTAGTTTTGCATCGGTGTATACTTGGGCTGAAGTGGATGAAGATATCAAAATTGATTTAAAGATGGATGAGGTCAAAGTAGATACTTATCGAGCAAGTGGCTCAGGCGGGCAGCACGTCAACCGTACCGATTCAGCAGTTCGCATGACCCACATTCCAACTGGGATCGTGGTTCAGTGTCAAAACCAGAGAAGCCAGGTTCAAAACCGAGAGCGTGCTATCAAAATGTTAAAAGCGGCTCTTTATGAACGAGAGGTTGAAGCGCGAAATAAAGCCAAAGATGCGATGGAATCGCAAAAGATGGCTAATGAGTGGGGTAGCCAGATTCGCTCTTATGTAATGCATCCTTACCACATGGTGAAAGATCATCGAACTGACTATGAAACTTCTCAAGTTGATGATGTGATGGATGGAGATCTTGAGGGGTTCATTATGGCCTATTTGAAGTCACAGATGACAACCCCAAGTGAAACAGTGGGGGCAAACGGGTGAATCCATGGTTATGGGTTGCATTTAGGACTCTAAGATCGGGACAAAAGAAGTCTGGAATTGCTTCTTGGTTCTCGTTTTTAGGTTTAGTGTTAGGTGTGGCAAGTATGACAGTAGCCATGGCTGTCATCAGTGGTTTTGAAACAACACTTAAAGAATCTATCATTGATGTTCGTGGTCACTTGGTGATTTTTAAGCAAGGTCGGAATGTCGAGGATCCTAAAAAGTTTGAGGCCAAGTTAAAATCAATCGTGCCGGAGATAACCGCGACAATTCCTTTTGTGATGGTCGAGGCCGTGGCGGCGCACAAAGGTCGCCTTCAGGGTGTTGTCATTCAGGGCGTAGATGCCGATGTTGCTTATAAACACTTGGGGATTCGAAAGCGATTGATCGAAGGTGAATTCACCTTTCCTTATGATGGGGATGTTATGGGGGTGGTAGTTGGAAAAGGATTCGCGCGAACTTTTAATCTAAAAGTTGGAGATGTTTTTCGGTTGGTGCTACCAATGGCCAATGAGTTGAATCCTGTGGATTTTAAACGCAAAATGGGAAAATTCAAAATAACTGGTATTGTTGATTTAGGAAAGCATCAATACAACGAACGTTATTTGATTACTGATTTAAAGCTGGCACAAGATTTTGCCTTGTTGGGAGGGAAGTACCTCGGGCTTATGGTTAAAATCCAGAATGCTGAGAAAGCGAGATCCTACGGGTTAAAGTTAAGTTCAGAATTGGGGGCCAGGTATTGGGTTCAGGATTGGGAAGATGACAATCTCTTTGAAGCCGTAAAAATTGAAAAACCAATCCTGTTTATAGTTTTATTAATTATGGTCATAGTGGCTGCCCTCAATATATCTAGTACGCTCTTTATCAATGTTGTGCAGCGATATTCAGATATAGGTGTTTTAAAAGCGATGGGGGCAACTCCTCGTTGGATTATGAAGGTCTTCTATTCGCAAGGTCTGCTCATCGGTCTCTTAGGAAATGTTTTGGGTTTTATTTTGGGTTTATTCTTTTGTGGGATTTTTATAATGCTGCAAAAGAGCCTGGGTGTGATTGATGGTAGCGTTTATAACGTTGACAGTATTTCAATCCAGATTCGCTTTTTAGATGTCTTTAGTATTTTTGTTTTTACGATGTTTATTTGTTTTATATCAACATTAGCTCCTGCATGGCGAGGGGCTGAATTAAAGCCTGTTGAAGGATTGAGATATGAGTGAGAAAAAACAGGTACTAATGAGTGCTCGGGGCATTCACAAAATGTATGCCCAAGGTGCTGGACAATTGCACATCCTGAAAGGTGTGGACCTCAATATTTATGAAAATGAAGCACTTTGCATTGTCGGAGCATCAGGGGCTGGTAAAAGTACATTGATGCATATTTTAGGGGCATTAGATACGCCAGACGAGGGGGAAGTTTTATTTAAAGAACAAAATTTATTTAAAATGACCGAAGAACAGTTGGCGCATTATCGCAATCGATCTTTGGGTTTTGTGTTTCAATTTCACCACCTACTGGCTGAGTTTACGGCCGTTGAAAATGTGCTTTTGCCTGCCAGGTTAAAAGGATTGTCTCCACAAGAAGCTAAATTAAAGGCAGAGCGGTTGCTCACAAAAGTCGGTTTGGGTGAAAGATTAAATCACTTTCCAAGTCAGCTGAGCGGGGGGGAATTACAGCGGGTGGCCATTGCAAGAGCACTTGTGAATGATCCAGAAATCCTATTTGCTGATGAACCAACGGGCAACTTGGACTCGCGAAATGGTTTAATGGTTCAAGACTTGTTTTTTGACTTAATTAAGCAAATGAAAATTACATTAGTTGTGGTAACCCATGATGTGAAGTTTGCGGAACGATTCCCGCGAGTCTTGCGTATGCAAGACGGGCGATGGCTTATTAATCCGCAGGCAAGTAATAATCTTTTAAAATAGGACTTGATAGTACTTTCATTTGAGAGGCCTTAGGATTTGTCTTGATGCGAGGTGTTTACGGCCTTTTTTGACATTCCTTTTCAATCCAAGATACGCTCCCATCACTTATGGTAAATCATCTCATTTATTGGTGTTTGTTCTCCCTCTTTAGTGTTTTTGCGACAGCTCAGGATTCAGGCTTGCTCATTCGTAAAGTATCGATTGAGGGCCAGAAAAAAATTGAGTTTGAAGCAATCAAAGCCAAGATTGGATCGTTGGAAGGCAAGCCCTATTCAGACCAACAAGTTCGGACTGATGTTCAAAGTTTATTTTCATTGGGTTACTTCAATGACATTGAAGTCGCTAAAGATGTTAACGGTGGACAGATAGATCTCATATTTCGCGTAAAAGAAAAGCCAACGATTGTTGAAATTGTCTATGTTGGAAATGCGGAAGTGAAGGATGACGACATCAAAGAACAGGTTGCTATTAAGCCATTTGAGATTCTTAATCATGGAAAGATTCGAGAGGCTCAGGAGAAATTGCAAAAGTATTTTGAAGACAAAGGCTTTCTGCTCGCTCGAATTGAGCCCAAAGTTGAAGACGTAGTTCCTGGTGAAAAAGTAAAGCTCACTTTTAAAATTGAAGAGAACGAGAAAGTGAAAGTTAAAAAAATTCGTTTTCTTGGAAATACGAAGCTTAAAGACAGCTTTTTGAAAGGCCGAATGGCAACTCAAGAGGGTGGGTTCTTTAGTTTTATGAGCGGATCCGGTTCCTATAAACAGGATGCCTTTGAGCGAGATGCACAGATGCTGAAGTTTCTTTACTTCAATGAGGGGTATGTTCAAGTGAAGATTGAAAAACCTCAGGTCTACGTAACGCCCGATAAAAAAGGAATCTATGTTACAATTCGAGTCGATGAGGGCGAGCAATTTAAAGTTGGTGAGGTAGATTTTGCGGGCGATATTTTGTTTGCCAGGGATGAGCTTCGTGAGTTCATCAAGATCGACGAAAAAGAAGTTTTCGCCTATGAAGTTTTGCAAAAAGACTTGAGTGAATTACAGGCCAAATATGGAGATTTAGGTTATGCATTTGCCAACGTTATTCCTCGTACGAATGTCGATGAGAAGAATAAGAAGGTGGATATCACCTTTGAGTTTGATAAAGGGAATAAAGTCTATTTTGGTAAAATCAATGTTGTTGGTAACAATCGAACGCGCGACAAAGTGGTTCGACGCGAATTAAAGGTTGTTGAAGGCGAGCTCTATAATGAAACTCGTAAACGTGAATCTTTGGAGAACATTCAGCGCTTGGGCTTCTTTGAAGAAGTAAACTTTAAAAACTCCACACCCCCGGATAAACCAGATCAACTTAATATAGATATCGTGGTGAAAGAGCGTCATACTGGGTCCGTTCAGTTAGGGGCCGGCTATAGCAGTGTGGATAAATTCACCCTGACGGGGCAAGTAAATGAAACAAACTTCCTCGGAAAAGGTCAGCGACTTGGAGCCTCATTAAACCACAGCAGTCGAGGAACTTACTTTAACCTTAACTTTACTGAACCAAATTATGATGATTCCGATTGGTTGATTGGTGGAGATCTTTATCAGAGTGTTTCAACCCGTGAGGATTTCGATCAAAAAATTACGGGAGGAGCTGCGCGCCTAGGGCATCCATTGGGTGAGTACGTTAACGGGATACTTCGTTATCGTTATGACAAAACCATTTTGACGGGCCACACAGATAGTAAGACGGGGGAGTCTTTAACAGATCCCGCCATTTTTCCCTTAGAAACGGCCTCGGGAGTAACGAGTTCAGTCACTGGTACTTTAGAATATGACCGCCGAGATGACCGTTTTACTCCATCTAAGGGTTTATTTTTATCAACTTCCTTAGAGAACGCAGGTATTGGTGGAGACTTAAAGTACATCAAGAGCATCAATACATTCCGGTATTTTCAAAAAGTTTTTTGGGATGTGGTATGGAGAAACAACTTAGTCTTTGGAGTGATTCAATCACAATCTAGTAAGGCCCCGCCATTTAATGAGATGTTTCTTTTAGGTGGTGCTTTCTCGCTGCGTGGTTATCCGAGTTATACTGTGGGTAGACACGTGTATTCTCAAAAACGTTACGAGTTTTTGACAGGCAAATTGAGCACTCCAGGTGATGAAGCTTATAAGCGTTCCTTTAGAGCATTTGGCGGCCAGCGTGAACTTTATTATATGACTGAATTTGAGTTTCCGTTGATTGCAGAGGCTGGTATCAAAGGCGCAGTCTTTTTTGATATTGGCCAGGCTGAAGACACAATCCTCAGCAGTAAGTTTTTTAGTGATGTGGGTTTTGGATTTCGCTGGTTCTCCCCAATTGGGCCATTACGGTTTGAGTGGGGATTTCCTCTGAATCGTGATCCAGACAGGCATCCACCGATGAATTTTGAATTCATGATTGGGCAACCGTTTTAAAGGAGATAGAGATGAAGAGAATTTTGTTAGTGACAGGAATGATTATTGGTTTTGGTCTGACATCGTTGGCTGCTGAAACTAAATTTGGCTACGTTGATTTGCAAAAGGCGATTCAGAGCACTAGCACTGGGAAAAAAGCCAAGACAGAATTAGAAGCTGAGTTTAATAAACGCAAAAAAGATATCGAGGCTAAACAAGCGGATATCAAAAAAATGGGTGAAGATTTAGAAAAGAAAAAAGGCGTACTTTCTGACGAAGCTATGCAAAAAAAGCAGGCTGAGATTCAAGAAGAGATGATGAAGTATCAGGAGTTGGTTGGAAAGAACCAAATGGAAATTCAGAAAAAAGAACGCGATTTAACGGGCCCAATTCTCGAAAAGATGAAAGCTATTTTGGATAAAGTTGCTAAGGCAGAAGGTTACTCTGTTATTTTCGAGAAAAATGAACAAAGTATTCTTTGGATTAAGTCTGAATTCAATATCACTGATAAACTCGTTCAAGAATTTGAAAAAACAAAATAGGTAGTAACTATGACAGTCCCAAGTCCTCATTCAATGAATATCACAGAGATAATTAAAATCCTGCCGCATCGGCATCCTTTTATTTTTGTAGATCGAGTTATTGAGAAAACTTGGGGACCACAGTACCCAAATCGTATAGGCAATAAGATCATCGCTATTAAGAACGTAACAATCAATGAACCTCATTTTGCGGGACACTTTCCGCATCGACCCGTTATGCCTGGGGTTATTATGTTGGAAGTTTTTGCTCAGGTTGGAGCGTTATTGTGCTGTCGTCCCGGAGACCCACCACAAGATGTTGCCTTTGTCGGGGTCAATGAAGCTCGTTTTCGCCGTCCCATTGTTCCTGGTGATCAACTTATTATAGAAATGGATTGCCGAAAAGACCGAGGGCAAATATTGATTTTCGGCGGTACAGTAAAAGTTGGTGAAGAAGTTGTCGCTGATGCGGAGATTTTAGCTAAAGTATTTCCGCTTGTTGTTTAAAGGAGATTCTATGAGTATTCATCCATCAACTGTAGTTAGTGGAAAACTTGAGCTGGGTGAAGGGGCCGTTGTGGGCCCTTATTGTTTAATTCAAGGTAATGTTAAAATTGGCAAAGGTACTATTATCGAAGGTCACGTTTCTATCGGTTGCAAAGGTGGACAAATTGAAATTGGGGCCCATAACCATTTGCATCCTGGAGCTGTCATTGGTGGCCCCCCGCAAGACATCACTTATAAAGGTGAGGAAACGTCTTTGTTCATTGGGGATCATAATATTTTTCGTGAGTTTTCTACCGTTAACTTGGCAACTAGTAAAGGTGATAAAAAGACGACGATTGGTTCTCATTGCTATTTTATGAGTTATACGCACGTTGGACATGATTGCAATATTGGCAGCCATGTCATTGTTGCCAATGATTCCCATTTAGGGGGACATTGTTTGGTTGATGACTATGTAGTGATCGGTGGGATGTGCGCATTTAACCAGTTTACAAGAGTGGGACGTGGCGCTTTTATTGCTGGTGGCTCCATCGTTAATAAGGATATTTTACCCTTTTCAAAAGCCCAGGGAAACCACGCTGTGGTTCGGGCCACAAATAAAGTTGGTTTAGCTCGTCGAGGAATTGCTCGAGAAGAAGTTGATAATATCCATCGAGCCATTCGAATTTTAATTATGGGCTCAGAAACTCAGGAAGAAGCATTGGCACGCATAGATACTGAATGTGCAACTTCTGAAAATATTGAATACCTAGTTAGATTCATTCGTGAATCAAAAAGAGGGATAGCAAAAGAATGAAAAAATTAAGAGCTGCCGTCGTTGGAGTTGGTTATTTGGGCACGTTTCATGCTCAAAAATATAAGAATAATCAAAATGTTGAGCTTGTTGGTGTGTTTGATGTTAATAAGACACAGGCAAGTAAAGTTGCGACTTCTCTACAGGTTGGAGTTTTTGAAAATCTTCAGGACTTTATAGGCCGAGTCGATTTGGCCACGGTGTCATGCTCTACTCAGAGTCACTATGAGGTTGCTGAGTTTCTGATTAATAATGGAATTCACGTAAATATCGAAAAACCAATCACGGCAGAAACGTCCCAGGCCATCGGACTTATTCGGCTAGCAAAAGAAAAGAATGTGAAGATTGCGGTTGGTCATATTGAAAGATTCAATCCAGCGTTTTTAAAGTGGCGTCTGATGATGGGGGCACCAAAATTTATTGAATTTGAAAGAATGGGGCCCTTTAAAGCACGTGGAGCTGATGTCAGTGTGATTCATGATTTAATGATTCACGATATCGATTTATTATTAGCATTAAACCCTGGTCCATTGAAAAGCCTTCAAGTGCAAGGGGCCAAGCTGATGTCTCAAACCACCGACTGGGCGGTTGTTTGGTTAACGTTTATGAGTGGACTACAGGTGTGTTTGAAGGCCTCGCGAGTTTCTCCGGTGCCTTCAAGAGTTATTCGCTCCTTTGATACTGATGCGCAGTGGACCGTTTATTTAAATACGGGTGAAATTGATAGGGTGCGTTTTGGTGGTGGATTAGATTCTCCTTTGGTGGCGGAACGAATTGCTACCGAAAAAGCAGATGGCCTCCAACAGGAGACTGACGCCTTTGTCGATGCGGTTTTAAATAACAACCAACCTTTGATCAGGGGTGAAGATGGTTTGGCAGCCTTAGAATTGGTAGAGAGGATCTGCGCCGAGCTATCACATGTCTAGGATTCTCATTGTAGCAGCAGAGGCTTCGAGTGTTTTGTATGCAGAACAGCTGATCCAATATTGGTCAGGACAGGGCGTTACTCATAACTATTTTGGCGTAGGTTCTCGTTCCATGGAGGATCTTGGATTTCAGTGTAAAGGCTATGCTGAAGATATGGCCGTCATGGGCTTTTCGGAAGTCATTAAACATTATTCGGCGATTAAAAAAGTTTTTAATGATATCATTGCAGAAGTCGAAAAAGAAAACCCCGCAGTCGCGGTTCTCTTGGACTACCCTGGGTTCAACTTACGATTGTGCAAAGAGCTTCATCAGCGAGGCGTTCCGGTAGTATATTATATTTCGCCACAAATATGGGCTTGGAAGAAAAAGCGTGTTTACATTGTTAAAGCTTTTGTTTCGAAAATGCTGGTGGTGTTTCCTTTTGAAGTCGATTTTTATAAACAGTTTGATGTTCCAGTTGAGTATGTTGGGCACCCTCTTTTGGATGAGTTGCGTGACGAACACCTGAATCAGGAGTTGATTGCTCTCAAAAAAGGGCGGCTTGGTATAACTGGGGGACAAAAAGTTTTGGGGCTTATGCCGGGAAGTCGCAAACAGGAAGTTGGACGTCATCTCCACACTCAGCTAAAAGTGGCCGAAGAACTTTGCAAAAAACATGCAGATTTAAAGATAGTGCTTTTTGTCGCACCAACTCTTTCCAAAGAGTATATTCAGGATCAGTTGGAGAATTTGCGGTTTCCACTGACCATTCTGCAAGATGAACCATTCAATATGATTTGTTTAGCAGACGCTGTTTTGGCTGCATCCGGTACCGCCACTTTGATGGTAGGATTACTCGAAAAACCAATGGTCATTATGTACAAGGTCAGCTGGTTATCTGCGTTTATTGGCAGGCGGTTGGTTAAAGGTTTTTTTGGCTTAGTGAATTTGCTTTCAAAGCGACAGATTGTTCCGGAAATTTTTCAGGAACGGGCAACGCCCGAAGTTTTAACGCCACTCACTGAGAAAGCACTTTTCGATGAACCCTATCGGCAAAACGTCATTGCGGATCTCAGGGCTTTGAAGTTGAGCCTTGGAAACAAAGGTGTAACTCCAAGGGTGGCTGTTGCCATCGAGCAATTTCTGCACAAAGCTTCTACGGAGCTATAATGGGAAAAAGTTTATTTAATCCCCTATCTCCTTTGGTTTCAGTGCTGGTGAGAACAAGAAATTGGGCGTATGATTCTAAACTTATTAAAACGGTTCATTTAAAAATTCCAGTGATCAGTGTAGGAAACATCACAATGGGAGGGACCGGAAAAACTCCTTTTATTAATTGGCTGCTGAGCGAAGTTTCAGATTTGGGTTATAGACCTGGAGTTATTACTCGAAATTATCGGGCTAGTTTAAAGAAGCCGGGTTGGGTGCATACTGACCCAGGATCTTACTTGATGTTTGGTGATGAATCCGTTTTTTTGAAATTAAAGAATCCAACGATTCCAATTCTATCGGGTCCTCAAAAATGGGAAAATGCCCTGCAGATGGAACGCGAGGGAGAAGGTGTGAATGTGGTTTTGGTCGATGATGGATTTCAGCATCGACGATTACACCGTGACATTGATATTGTACTGTTAGATTTGTCAGTTGCGCCCAAAGATTATGAGTGGCCTCCCTGGGGGCGTGCGCGTGAGAAATTAAAAAGTTTGGAGCGTGCGCAGGTTGTTGTTTATACACGGTGGGAGCAACGTAAAGACGATACCCTAAATTTCATTAAGTCTCAAATTCCAAAAGGCCTAATTGAGCTTCAAGCGGAACAGCTTGCAGAACCTATTCAGTGGGTGGCGGGTCGCCCACTTCAGGATATTGAATCTGCAAAGAAAGGTGTAGCTCTTGCCTTTTGTGGGCTTGGTAATCCAGAAAGTTTTTTTAAAACGCTTGAGACTCTAGGGTTAAAAGTT
>CAZYOE010000049.1:0-9201 GCA_964648725.1 uncultured Pseudobdellovibrionaceae bacterium
CACTTTCCGCTTTATTTGTCTTAATCTCCATAGTCTACATGTTAGCAAAATAGAGCCTCGGCGCGATTTTTCACGGAAAGTTTCTCTAGGACCACCAAATTTTCTATTAAATACAATTTATTGATATCGTTCCGGGAATTTTTGCTAAATGCCACCCAATTTTAACTTGGCATGCCCAATGCAAGTAATGAATTGAATGAAGTTTTAAGAAATAGCGTTTTTAGATGAGCAAGCCCCTAAAAAATAGAGATCGCACCCTATTTTGGTGATGGGCTGCGTTCTGTTTGGTTGCCAAATAAATGAAAGATCTAAAGGCCCTGATTTCGACATTTTGCGGAGGCGTAAATTTTAGACAAAAACGTGGAGGAATTATGAATCAAGTCGATTGGTTTTTAGGGTATGTAAAAGTTGTTGTTTCCTTTTTTTTAATTTTTTTTGTTCAGTTTTCTTGGGCAGAATTTACTTCGAATAAAAAACAAGAAATTGTAAACTACTTTGACCTTAATTTATATCAACAGAAGTTTGATAGTGAAAGCGAGTACACAAGACGAGTTAAACATTTTAATGAACTCTACGACGCTTTAATTTCAGAATATATTTCTCAATTCGGAAAAGACCTTTCTCAGTGGCCAGATCGCCAAGCAAGATCAGGGCTTTCCAACTGGGTTTTGTCCATTGTTACTAAAAATAATTTAGTGAAGACGGCAGATGGTTACCGATTAAAAGGTGTCATTACACTTGAGAAGGTTATTGGTTCACTTAATTGGTCGAAAGATTCGCTCCAGGTACTCATGTCGAATGAAGAAAAAAAACTTGGATTAAATTACGGTGAATTAACTCATTATGTAGACAAAAGTTCAGAAGCGCTTATTGTTCTTCAATACCTAGCACTATGGAAAACGTCGATGCCACTGAACACTCTAGTTAGTAATATAAATATTTTGGGGGCACATTTTCACGCATTTAACCTTGATCAACCGGACAATTTCGCAAAAATGGTGGATGCTATAATCAATACTGAAGGAGGTGAGCCAACTTGGGTTTGGAGGTACATTTCCGTGGATGACCACCTCAAATATAAGGAGAAATATTCTTCAACTGGAAAAACCCAATCAGCCGGCCAATGCATATCAACGTTACAACTATAACCAAGGGCTTACAGGGGGGACATTTTTACAAAGCTTATCGCTAAACAAGCAGTCAATCAATTAACTGGCCTCGAGGTTCATGGATGGAGCTGAAGAAATAGATCATTTGAATAGTCCATTTTCACGCCCGTCCCCTGAAACATAATCCTTGTTTAGTAGCAATTTGTTGAAAAAAAACCATTCAAGTCACTCGAAAGCTCTTTGTGACCGGCTTTTGGCGGGCCTCTGGAAAACAACACTTTCCGTTTTGTTTTGCTTAGACCTTTCTTAAATATTACTATCTTTCAAAATCCATATCCAAACCCTTACCCTTCTGCATGACTTTCTGTTCGAAGGTCCGTGGCTCCTTTTCCATTGGATAGCGGCCTTTTTCTACTGTGTCTCTGGATATTTGGTTCTTCGCTTGGAGACTGTCTTTGTGGTTTTCGATCTCGCGGTCTCGGTCTGATCGAAGTTTATCTTTCCAATTTGTGACGACCTCTTTCGCCTTTTCAATAATAACCTCAGGGAGAGATTTCTCGCCTTTTAATTCCTTCGCTGTTCTACTTGCGAGCGCCAGACTAGCTTCTTTTAAAGCCTCAATGGATTTACCTTGGATCGCTTTAATCTGGTCTCTGTCCTTTTCTGGCATCATTTCTAGATTCAATACCCGGTTGCCCATGGCTTCGATTCTGGTTTGGATGTATTCCTTGTCTTCGACAAAAATGTCGATGCCTTCACGGCCCCTTGACGCTGAAACATAGAATTGCTCTTGACTGAGCGCACGGCCGCCAATATTGGTCATCGCGACGATCACATGGTTACAGGTTTTACCTTGAGCGGAATAAGATGTTGAAACGTAGCCATAATCAAGATGTTTTACTTCCTCGGTTAAAACTCTACCGTCTTCGAGGATGATTTTTTCGTTGTTAATTTCTTGGACTTTCACCGATTCGCCGTTGGTAAAACGAGCCCACTCTTTTTTGCTGGTGACGTCTTTACCATCGCGATTTTCTTCTAGGTTTTTGTCGGTTTTTTTTTCTATTTTAACGCGCTCGTTTTTCTGAATCAGAAGAGTCTCGCCCTCTTTGATTTCAATGGTCTTGCGTTCAGCGATATCAAATTGGTTCCCGATAAATTCCTTCGGATTAAATTCTTTTTCCTCTCCAGTCTTGGCGTTTTCAAGCACCGCCATGTCTTGATTGACCTCTTTGACCCTCCAGCTTGTGCCTTTGTCAAAACCGTTGTTGCTATCTAAAAAATAAACCCAATGAGCTTCATCACCGCGAGAGAGGTAATTGGCTAAGTTCATTTTCTCAGCCTCGGTAAATCTCACCGAGGCAAAGACTTCTTTCTGTAGGGAGTTTTGACCCATTTTCTCTTTCAGAGCCTGACGAATACCCGTTGTTAGCGTTTGCACTTCGGCTCTAGTGGGAGTCACTACGATCACCGACTTTCCGGCCTCGGTTTTTTCTAAGTAGGTTTTAAAGAGTTTTTCGGTATCGAGTCTTTTCTCTAGATCCTCATAGTTGATGTAAGTACTAAGGCGACTTAAGTAATCGTCTTTAGAGTGGATTACGCCCATTTTCTCAAAGGTTTCCCAAGCCCGTTTAACGTTTCTGTCCATTAAATCTCTGACGGCGTCTTTGTACTCTGGGAGCTTTTGGCGTTCGATTTCAGTTAAGCGTGAAACTTGGATCTCAGTATAGAGTTTGAGGGCTCTTAGGGCGTCTCCGGCTTCGACACCATGATGTTGTTTGGTGTCGCCCACGAGTAGGATTTGCGTGTTGTATTTCTCGGCGACAATAAACAAGGCTTCCATTTGTTTGAGCGATAATAATCCCGCCTCATCAATGATCAGATACCCATTTTTGAGTTGGGCTTCATAGAATCCAGGCTTGTGTAAAATGCGCTGAATGGTTTCAGCTTTAACGCCAATGTCTTTATTTAAGTTTTGTATCGCTCCCGTGGTAGGAGCGGCCGCTGTAACCGTGATGTTTTTTTCTTTAATCGCTTCGGTTAGAGCTTTTAAAAGGTGACTCTTTCCGGTGCCTGCCCCGCCTTCCAGAAGCATGATTTTATCTTTTGATTCGTAAATCTCTTTTAGGGCTTGTTTTTGATCTGGTCTTAATCCTGTTAGGCGGTCTTCTGGAACTTCGCCGAAGCCCGCAGTTTTGCCTTTATTTTCGTTGATAAAACCGCAGATAAAATATTCTTTAGCAAGGCCTTCGATGGTGCCAATGGTGCCCTTTTCTTTATTCCAGATTAAACCATCGGTTTGTGCTAAGACTTTTTCTAAGTTTTTTTGCTCCAGCTTTCCGTAATTGGATTTTAGAGCGAGAGAGATGATTTCGTTTTTCGTGGTCACGCTTTGACGTTCAAAAACGTGACTGAGCGCAAATTTCACTGCCTCTTTTTCTTGTTCATTAGGTTCACGTACTGATTTGGAAGTGGGATCGACTTTTTTATTCAGTTTAGATCTAAACGCATCGAGTTCTTGGTGCTTCATTTTGGTAATGGTAAGGATGTTATCTAAGCCTCGGAGCTGATCTTTAGTGAGTTCACTTTTCTGGTGTTCGACGGCTTTTTCTAGCGTGAGGTTTTTGGATTTTTTCTGTCTGGTTTGCTCGGTCAAAATGGCGCGCTCTTGATTGGAAATCGGGCGACCTCGGGCCTTTTCTAAGGCCATTTCAGCTTCTTTAATCACGGCGGATCTTTTGGAGAACAGGTCGCAGATTTCTTTTGAAACGCCTTTTAGTTCCCAACCGTGTTTAGCGCGTTCAATCGAGTAACCCAGTGCAATTACCTTTTCAGCGAGTTTATTACGGTACATTTCGGTAAAGTACTCGACGTTGTTGTAGATTTCATAAGCTTCTAAGGCTTTAAACTTTTGCTCGATATCATCCCAAGTCACATTGAATATGAGGTTGTGACTATGAAGTTGAGGATCGTTCGCCCGCGAGGTGGTATGAGTGACGCTGGCGGTGAGAAAGTTGTGGGTCTTTCTGATGGTATTTTCACCGCCTTTTCGAACTCTTGTTTGTGTGTAGTTCTCAAGCTCTTTTAAAGCCTCTCTGGTCGCTTCATTATGGGCCTCGATCAGTCTGGTATCGCCCATGGTAATCGCCATCACAGAGACCGATTTAGGCGCGGATACGGTGGCATCAAAATAAAGTCTTCGGCCCTTTACATTAGTTCTGGCAGTGAGTGATTCCCCAGTAAGAGGATTTTTGTTTTCAAGCAGCAAAGCGAATTGTTTTTTAGTAACAGCCTCGCCCTCTTTGAGGCCGATCATGGCCGCGGTCTTTCCGTGCCAGGTGATGGGTTGGTCGGTGTAGTACTTAGTGAGGTTGTCGGCGTCTTTATGAGTTTCGTTTTGCCCCTCGCCTTCACTGACATACTCACCTTTAGCCAAATGATCTTCAAAGTATTTCTCAGCTGCCTTTTGAACTGTCTGTACCTTGATTGTGATCATTTCCCCACCTTGAAGCCTATACCCAAAATGCTATACGATATCAAATCAGTCAATACAAATAACTCTACGACACTATCCCCTTAAATTTAAGGCTACAAAAATGTGCGTGGTTTTTTGCATGAAATATTATGTCCGAATGCCGAATCAAACCTGGTAGATTTTTAGATTGAAATGAATCGTTTGACAGGAATTCGTTGGCTCGATATCCAGTCGACGGTGGCGCCATAATCGTGCGCCCGCCTGGAGATGACATGACAAAGAAAGTTTCAAAGAAAACAATCGAAGTTGATGCGGAAAAACTTAAAAGCGGCCTCGACTCTTTAATTAAAGAGCGCGACCCGCTTCAGAAATGGTTGCCGATCTTGAACGATCTTAAACCAAAAATGCAAGATGCGCTGAACGCCGGGGTTTCGCTTTCAAAGATCCGTGAAAGTCTCGCCAACGGTGGATTAAAAGTGCCGCAGGATGTGCTTAAGAAGTTTTTGGAAAAAGCTTAAAAGGTGAGGCAAATTAATACCAGCACTTCAAGTTTGCTAAGCGTATATTTATTCATTAAAAACGGCTAAGAGGTGCTTTCTAATAGTCGCCATTTCTAAATCAGAAATGCTACAAATTTTTTGAAGAAACCGTTCTTTTGAAACGGAACGAATATGCTCAATACAAGCTTGGCTTTCTGTGTGTTCAATATTTAGATCAACCCTAGTTGGCCAATCCTTTTTTGAGGTAGTTAAAGGTACAACTATGACAGTTTTTAGTGCTTCATTCATTGAGTTAGGGCTTACGATTAAACAAGGTCGAATGCCATCTTGTTCGCTGCCTCTGACCGGGTATAATTTGACCTTCCAAACCTCACCGACGAACATAATCTTCCTCTTCTTCAAGATCTGCATTAATCCATTTACTATCTTCATTTGTTAAATCGGTGTCGTTGAATTTCCATTTACTGTGATGGGGCAAATGGGCCTCAAGAATCACTTTATTTTTTTGAATAATATCGACGTCTATAATATCACCTTCGGAAACATTCAACGCATCCTGGATTTCCTTTGGGAAGAGTACTCCGAGTGAGTTTCCAACTTTTCGAATTTTTAGAGCAGACATATAGCCTCCATACATATGTTATAACCTAAGTTATAACATATGTAAAGGACTTCTTTTAATCATTCTAAGACACTAAAATAGGCCTGAAACTAATAATTTGAATGGTTTCTTGCCTGTTCATTTACTTTAAAGAATATGGTCACGCCGATTGATTAACTCTTCAGTACCGCATGTAGTGGTCAAATAATGCCTCTGGTGTTGTACTTCGAGGTTTAAATTCTTCAATATAGCGACTAATTAGGTCCTTAGCATCGTCAGTATTAATTCCGTGGGAGGCTATAGCTTCAAGTTTTAATGCTAGGGTATGTGAGCCGAGGACACCGTTTTTATGTAGATCTAAAATCACGGCTTTTTTGATTACCTCATTAAAAATCCCTGTGAAACTGCGATGAGCCCACATGTTCATAGTGATAAGATCATGAGCAAGACAGCCAAGTAGATGTTCTCTCTTATTGGCATTATTATATTCAAGAATTTCTTTATTAGCATCCAGTTGAATTATAGAATTAAACACACCAGCAAGGTAATCAAATTTACTGTAAACATCTCGCGATTCTCTAACAAAATTAGCCCCGAATATTGCTGCTAGGAGCGCTGCAAAGCCAATATAACCCTCAAGATCTATTGAGCGATCACATTCACATGAGTTATTCCAAAATTTATGAAAGCATAACGTTGCCAACCCTAAAAACATCATAGACCACAGGGTTTGTAATAAGGCGGCTAAAACCCGTCTCTTTGGGCCAATTTTATTAAAATATCCAAAAGATTCAATATGGCCAAGGACCACCATTTCAAAAAAAGATTCCAAAGATCTGAACATACTTGGTCTGTAGTTTTTGAGCTCAATATGAGTTATTTCATCAAAATTACGTTTCACAATGCCTGTCATTGATGATGAATCGGAATTTATACTGACTTTTAGAGTCCAGCCTTTAAAACCTCATCTCTCAGAGTAGACGTGAAAATTAAAATCCGGTTCCAGTTTCCCTACGGACGGTTTTCTTAAGCGGTCATAATTACCCTGAGTTACCCGGATCTTAAGCCAGTCGCGGAAGTGCCAACTAATCCAATCAAAAGAGAACTTTCCACCTGGAGAATAGACGATGACTTCAACGATTTTTCGACTTGCAGAGCCTCCAGATTTCAGTTTTACAAAATCCTCGGCTTTGACGTTTGGAACTTCTTTTTCACTGGTACTCTCGCCGTACTCGGCGGAAAATGGTCCTTTGCTCTGAATCGTCTTAGTTTTTATTTTCTTTGTGCCCAGAACCTTCGATGCGTAGTCGTTTGTTTCAAGGTCTACATTTTGGTGAAAGATCGCGGTCATGAGATTAGCTTCCAAGGCTCTAAACGCATCGTTTGCCTGGTGCCTACCGAGATTTAATCTCAAGCCCGCGATATTCTGAGTCAGATAAACGGTGGCGCACTTAGAACTTCTTGCCACGGCCTGGAATTTCGCATCCTCGGCGGTTACAAACTCCTGGGCTTCGTCGGCCCAGAGGAACGCCGGCCGCATTCGATCACTTACTTTACGAGCCATGCAAGCCTTTTGAAAGGCATATTTCCAGATCATATTCGCAAGGCGACCGATTTCTTGGTATTCTAGCGTTGGTACGTTGATAACTATCACGGCACCACTAAAGACCCATCTCGGGTCGATATTACCTTTTCCACCGAATAAATCCCTCAGCATTCCGGTGCTAAATTTAAATAAAAGCGACGACACGGCAGCAACGATCACGGATCTAGTTTTTTCATTTAGGGCTGGAAACTCATCGGTGAAAAAATGAATGGCATTTTTAACGTCCAAAGAAATCTCAGTCTGAATCGCGCCCATAATTTCAGAAGCATTTGTTTGAATCATTTTAAAAATAGTATTGAGCCCATCAAAAGTCAGTGGTGCATCGGGATCGATGGCATAAGTGAGAGTTAAAAGATGAGTTAAATACTGATCGGTGACGCCATCCCAAAATGAATCCGACTGCGAGAGCTGACTCCCTTGTAAGTCGTTCGCAATGAGCTTTAAAAGCTTTACGACGTTGGCTTGGGATTCATCTTTGTTGTTCGTCAAAGTGCGGATAAATTCTAAAACATTAAAGCAAAAACTTTGTTCCGTATTCTTCGGTCCAAAATGTATCAGTGATCGTCGTCGTTGAACAGCTTCTGCCATCGATTGCCAATTAGTAAGCTCATCATTGCTGCCTTTAGCGCAAAGAACAAGGCCGCCAAAACCGTGATCTAGATAAGAACTCGCAATCACTTTAGCAAAACCTGTGGATTTACCGGAGCCCGTGGCACCGTAGATTTTAATTCCGCGATAAGCGCGATCTAGAGTAAACGAACGAGACCAATTGGAGAACTTAAAAAGTTTATCATCTGGGTTCCACTTCTCACTGAACGTTGTGTTTTCCTCGTAACCGAGAGGAATCCATGCAGGTTCTACGCCTCTAGTCTTTTGCATGATAAACCTCAATGATCGTCTCGCCCGTGCGATCATCAGTATTGGCTTGAATCCGCCCTGCGCCTTTGACACCGATCAGAGTTTTGGTTTCGCCCTCAGTAATGAATCTAATGTGACTACTTGAAAGCCTAAAATAGCTAAAAATTATAACCACAACTAAACAAAAAACGACGCCATAAATTGGTATTACTAATCGCCGAAACACTCGCCGTTGCGTTTCAGAAAAATCTGAAATTCTGTCAGCCATTGGATGGATTGCCGACTTTAATTCAGCAACTATTTTTTTTAGTTCTTGGATTTCTTTACTCTCAATTTCACTCATAAGGATGTCCATTTAAAAATGAAACATAATTATTCTGGGAAAAGAAATTCTCGATCAACAAACATTATGTTTCATTATGTGTTTTTAGCGAATGGTTCTTGGAGGTGCTTCAAGAACCATGGTCACAAGCAAAGGGCCTTCTAGCTCCGTAAAACCAGGAACACTGGCAGCTCTGTCCATCAAGCGATCAGCGACTTTACCAAGACTTCCCGCCACACCTTTTTTAACTGCATTAGAGGCGCTTGGAGACTCCGCGTAACCTCCAGCAATGGTTGGGTTGCGCTCCACTTGCGAATCGACTGCAATGGCCGCTCCTGTTGAAAATAACGAAGCGATACCATACTTCCAGTCTTCAGCATGATAGTTGCCTTCGATTCCGATGCGCCCTCGTGGATCAATGCCGCGTCCTTGAATGGAATAACTTGAGACAAGCCCGCCACCGCTGAGCCCAGTAAATTTAATCAAGACACGTTTAAGATCACTATCCAGTGTCGCTTCACCGTACACCGTCGCGCCTTTGAATTGGCCCGCAATCACCTCACCAACCACCGGCGTTGGTACATTGGGCGAAGCTTTGATACTTTGTCGGATAACAACTTTGAGTTTAGCTCCGGCATTGAAACCAGACAAAACGTCGTTTGCTGGTCCTTTAGCAGCAAAGACAAAAGAGTGTTCAGTATTTGCAGGAAGATCGGCAAAATATCCCGGCAAA
>CAZYOE010000049.1:9211-12245 GCA_964648725.1 uncultured Pseudobdellovibrionaceae bacterium
TGGATTCAAGGTCATTTGCCCTCTGAAAAACGACTTTTTTCCTAGGTTTTTGACTAATATTCTGGGTGTTTTTCGTCGCTTTTTCGTTCTTCTCTTCCAGCAATGTGGAATTTTGCATGGAACTTTCTTGCAGACGATCTTTTTTCATTTGCGGATTGCCGTTCTCATCACAGTTTTCAACACAAAGTGGCTTTGCAAAAACCACCGCTACTAACAAAAGTTCAACGAGCATTCGATCCTCCTTGAGGCGACTCATAAAGTTTTAATTTAGGAAGTTTACTATAATCGAATGACTGAGTGTCATCGCTCCAGTCTTCCAATATAGTTTTTTCGCCGTTAGGTTTGGTGCCGACAATGCGGCCAGTGTTTACCGACAACTCTTTTTTAAAGGTCAAAAGTGGTTTTTCGATTCTCGGTGGCGCTTGAGTGAGACGAGGTTTGCCGTAGTCGCCGATCACTTCAATGTAATCATTATGAATGGCGCGATTGACTACAATATCAAAAACATAAGTTGAGGAAACACAATGAACAATAAAATTAGTCGACCGACTGCCCGTTGCCACTTCGAGCGAAAACCTGGTACGATTTCGCTCAGAGAGGTGTTTCATAATACCATTGGACGGAGTCACGACTTCGTCGATCTCACACGGCATTTTGATACTTGAGGCAAGCCCTGGCACCAAGTAAATCCTTTGCGGTGTGGATTTATTGAGGAACATTTCTTGAATGCGTGGATGATCGCTTGCGCTCGCAGTTACGCCAAATTTTAGAACAACAATTATGTTACAAATTATTTTAGAAAATTTCATGGCACCTCCTTCCATGTCTCGGCAAGTTCATCCACTTCCCAGCCCCAAGGATTCAGATCCGTGCGCTTTTGAGAGCGTAATTTTAAAATTAAAGTCCCATTTAGTTTTTTACTCGTGCCACGGTAGATCTGCCGCGTATGCACTTCTGCATTAAATTCCAAAGGATTCGCATCGCTTTGCTCAAGTTTGGTGATTTCAGAAATCTGCACCATTTTGTATTCGAGGATTTGAGCTTTCATTTCCTTAAATGACTGCTCTATCCTGGACCAAGCATCATCACTCATCCAATCGGTTGAGTGCCCGATCGTTTCACTGAAAGATTCAGAGTCGTAGTTTGTATATAATCGGATAAATCTTTTTACGAATTCTTGGCGTTCCCGTTCAATCACCTTGTCTGTATTATTTGTCACAAGCCTTGTTCCTGTGGGCTCAATGGCGACGATTTTAAACTCTGGGATGTTCCTCAGAGCAAACACCGTCATGGTGAGCGAATACAAAAACAGCACTCCAATCAAGATCCAGAGGCTGCTCTGGTACTGCATATAGGGCGTAATTTTGAGTTTCACTTTCCACCTCGATTCATAAGTCTATCGTGAACATCTCCAATGCCTTTACGAACGGACGAGGCCGCCATCAAGCCCGCGCCCATAGTTAAAAAAGGCAAAAGTAACTGAGCCAAAGCATAAATTAAAAGTGAGGCGCATTGTGAGAACGAGGTCCACGAATCAGGACTTTCGGATTTATAAACCATGATCGAAAAATGCATTAAAAGCGCCGATAGGATGGGCCAGACAAGAAGAGTCACGCCAAGACTCAGAACGATATTGGTAAAGAATCTCACTCCAAGCATCAGCCCAAGATAAATAGTGAGTGGCATCGCACTCACAAAAAGGGCGAGCACAATGTCCCGTAAATATTTTAACAGCGTTGAAATAAATAATACGGAACTTCGGACAAAGATTTGGAACCAATCAGAAATTGATTCTTTAATATTCACAAGACTGAAGTTTTTATCTTTCGTCGATAAGTCGCCAGCGACAATCTCCAAGTTCTTTTTAATCTCCAGGTGCTGAGACTGATCAATTATATGTCCAGCAATAAAATCCACAGTTTGAATGGAGTTTCTAATGAGTAGAGGAGCTACAGCAACCAGCAACAGAAATTTAATCGTGTCCTGAAAAACCTCTCTGAGAGTGCCATAGTTACCAAAACTCAACTGATTCATGATCACACGCAAAAGAGCGGTACCGACAGTGAGAGGCAGAATCACTTTTGCCATGGACCAGTAGGATTCAAGTGCAGAATCGAGCAAAATTTTATTCACTCCAGAGGTCATGAGTAGTGCAACGCCCGCAAGAAGAAACTGCATCCTAGACTCCTAACCACGTTCGATAAAGGTGTACGACGCCAGGGAGAACATACGACAATAACAAACCAAAGATTCCCGCTCGAATGGCTGCGAGGCCCTGTTGCTGAAAGAGTCCAAATAAAGCTCCGACACAACCAACAAAAAACAGTAAAACGCTCGCTCTTGCCGCCCACTTCTGAAGTGTACTCAACTGGAACTCTGGTTGCCGAATGGAACGTTGTTTTAAGAGGTCTAATTGTTTGCGGGCGATTTGTTGAGTCGTGCGGTTTAACTCCTCTTCGGTGGCCTTACGACTCGCGACCTGATCTTTTTTGTCCTGAAGGTCTTTCATCGCCTGTTGTTGCATTTGTTGCATCTGCAAGTGAAGAGCTTGTTGTTGAGTCGAAAGTAGACCCTTTTGAATCGCAACCTCAGAGCCTTTTTTATTGAAAATGCGATTGACGGCATTTTTCAAACGTTTCATGGAGCGAATTGTTCTTTTGAGTGCTCGCATCTTTTGCGACAAAGAACTTTGACTTGAACTAAATCGCTCAGACAGATCATTGATTTGATCATCAGTATAACCGACGGAGCCCATATCGTCTTTAAGTTGGCTCAATTCTCGGTTGTAGCTCAATAGAGAAACCGAAAGGTCATCGGTTGCACTATTCTCGTCTCCAAATTCCAAAGCGAGATCTTCGGTCAAATCTAACACATCCAAAACTTCGCCCATGCCGTCTTGAACACCTGACAAGAGCTCGACGCCCTCTTTCGCTGCCTCAACAGCCACGAATGGGGCTAAGGCAAAAGAGGAGGAAGAAAAACTTAATAAAGTCGTGAGTGCAATTGACTTAAACACAGGATTGCCTCCTCTTCA
>CAZYOE010000049.1:12255-27290 GCA_964648725.1 uncultured Pseudobdellovibrionaceae bacterium
AACCTCTTTTAGGCGATCGATCTTGTCGTAATCATTTTTATCACTCGTTAAGAGCCAATACTCATCGCGTGAGAGTTCAATCCGTAGAACCTGTCCGCCGATTCGAGTCTTGTAAAAAACTTCTGAGAATTTTCCTTTTTGATAAGAAAGCGTTCTGGCTCTTTGGAATTCAGCACCATCAAGCTTGTGTCTGGCTTTGAATTTTTCCGCATCGTCTGGATCGCCAGGCGTCGAAAATAAAAAGTGATGGTCGGTGTTTTCAAAAAGTGAATTTGTCAGATCGCCTTTACGGTCTCGGACTTGGAAGGAGCTTGATTCTTGGTTAATTAAAATCGTAGCGTGACCGAACTTGCGCGAGTTTTTAGCGGTGGTGATAAAAAATGGAGAACATAAGTTTAAAAACTCAGTGGTCTCATCACAGAAAAGAAAGATCCTTGGACCATTACGACCAGAGATAGCCACGTCGCTGTTATACTGAGCCATAACCGCAGCAATGCTGCCTCTGACGAGACTTGGATTAGTGGCATTATTAACCGATTTAAAATCAAAGTATCGGTAACGAGAATTTGTTGAGTCCTCTCGGGGTTTAAAAATATTGGCAAACATTCCACCACTGGTCCAACGCTCTAAAAGGACGGCATTAGGGATTTGACCACGGGAAAACTCTAAAAAGTCATCGAGGTTTGGATTTTGTGGTCTGGACTCTGAATAAGCAATCACCACACGATCCAAGGTCGCCCGTTCTTCATCAGTCAGTGAGCCTAGATGGCTTTTAGCAATGAGAACTTCTATAAAGTCGGCCACAATGCCAACGATCTCCAAGTCGTGCGGAGTACGAGCTAAAACCTCCAGTGGGTTCAGTCCAGATGGCTCATTGAGATCCAAACTATAATGAGTACCGCCGAGCTTTGCGCATTCTCTGGTGTAACTTGAACCCACATCCATTTTTAAGATTTTGACTGTTGGATCGTTAAATAGCGCCTGAGTGAGCAAACCTGCCAACACCGACTTACCAGAGCCTTTGGGGCCAAGGATCATGGAATTGCCAGACTGATACAAATTAGAAATGAGAGAGACAGAATGCAAATGCCCGCCTCTTCGGTGCATCCGCAAAGTCATTGGTGTTTGCTCTTGTTGAATGACACTTTGGTTAGAAAAAATCGGTGCGTAAAATAATAATCCTGATCCAAGCTCTTTAAACGTCACATGCAGTGATCCACCGGGAAGGCTCGCACAAAAGCTCGGATAGACACCGAAACTTTCAACGTAGTGAGAATTAAACTCTTTTTGCAAAAGATCCGCAACCCTCCGCACGCGTTCACGCAGTTCACTCTCATTTGGAGCAAATACTTTAAAAAGCACTTCAACTTCGAAGAGGTTTTCCTCTAATTGAGTGACGGCATCGTGTAATCGCTCGATCTCGTCTTTTCTATTTACCTCTGAGAGTTGCTTGGCAATCGCGCCCTCAGTATTGAGATTTTTCAGAATATAGCCCTGAGAGAGTTCGGAGAGGCGTTTAAACTGAGAGCTCACCTCATGGTCAAAATCAAGTTGTGAACGAACGTTGTTTAAATTTTCAAGTGTGAGACTTTGATGGGTATTAGACTTAATGCGAACCATGCCGACTAACTCTTGGTTAATGACCAGGTGATCAGGATAAGTGGTGATTTCGGTGCCAATGGGCAAAAACAGAGACTCCATCTCTGTTTTATTTGCCGATAAGAACGGCTGAAAAGAGGTTTCACCATTGGGACCAACACCAACGGTCAGGTCTCGAAAATATCTCGCAACATCTTTAAGTGGGTTGAGTGTTTGTTCCTTCATAAGATTAACAAACGGGAAAACTGAACCTTCCACCTCGATCACAAGAAAGTTTGTATCGATCCGAAAGCCCATCTGCTTGATAGTTTCAGTGCGAGATAAACTTTCAAAATCATCTTTTTCCCAATAAGTTTTAGACAGGAATTTCAGCCGAAGCGGATAAGGAACTTTTTTAAAAATGGCATTGAAGGATTTTAAAAGAGATTCATCTTGAATCAGTTCAATGTCGATGGGTTGCACCTTGAGCACAAGGCCACGAACGCCGCTCATTGTTTCAAAAATAAAATCTTCACCGTGAGCTTGAATCGAACTTAAAACTTCGATTTTTTTCCACATGAAAATGATCTCCCGTCATTGCTCGCACAAGCCTGTCAAAGAGAGCCTTTGATCGATGTGCTCTTTTAAAAGTGGTATTTAAAACTAACAAACTTATTGCTAAGGCGAGAGGAACTACCATGTCCTCAAGCAGGATTTGCAAGGACAGATAAGCATAAACACTGGGCCAAAAATCTTCCCATGTAATACCCATCGGAAGCACCGACTTATTGATGCGCCAGAATGGTTGATAGGAAGACCTCTTGTCCATACTCTAGCGCCAGTATTTAGTGACAAGGATAATGCCCAAAATCCCCATGACGGTCCAAGGAAGAGATCGTTTGGTCACTTCACGAAAACCAGGGATCATCAAGCCCACACAAGTGAAAATCACGCCGACCACACCAATGCGGCTGCCGTTGTTAACTACGGTTTCGATAATGGCATCCATAAAGCCTGTCACATCTACGTTCACACCACGCTCGGCTCTCGCTGCGGAAGTCGCGAGTAAAACCATTAAAAAACTATTTATTTTCATCATGACTTACCTCTCTTTAAATTCAATGACTTCACTTTCTTTGACCAAGTATCTAGGGCCTTTATGGGTCCATCGATTGATGCGGTAAACTTCATAGTTTTGACTCTCCAAGAGTGGACGGAACTCCTCCGGAACTTCGAGTAAAGTGCTTTCGGGATTGAATTTTGGAGACTCGTCAAAGAATTTAACTTTGGCTTCTAGGTCTTTGATTTTATCGTCGTTGGTATCAAGCAGAGTCGCAATCGCTGCTCCCACTAAAGCGCCTTGGGAGCCATAAAGCGTGGCATTTTGCGTTTTGTACTCTGGTCGAGAATTACCATAAGCTGCACCGATCACGCCGCCAATGAGACTGTATTCAAGCACTTTGACTTTTTGTGTGGTCGCACATGCAACAAGTATAAGTACACTCACCGTTAAAATTAATCTTGATAACAAACCGCGGTTATTTATGAGCATCGGCCAAATCCTTCGCCAATGGACACACAGTCTTGCTCAATGATCCCATCATTTTCTCGTATGCCATCAGTCCCCTTATCGCCTGGTTTGCCCTCTGGACCTGCATTCGCACTTTTACACTTGTTCGACGGTTTCCCCGGCTGACCTCCCACACCACCTAGTTGTCCAGGTCCACCTTTTCCATATTGACCGGCGATTCCTAATACTTTCTCAATTTTTTAATGAAAATCAGGAGAGGCATCGGCGATTTCAAGATGAAGGGAACCTGTATTACCGCCTACTCTGCCGTTAGACCCAACTCGCCCATTACTTCCTGGAGCTCCAGGTCTGCCATCTTCTGGTTGCCGGTCGCAGACCCATCCACCTCTTTTCTCACTATCCCAATAGTCCGAGCGTCCATCAACACCGTTAGCACCAGCGGCAGCACGTTCAGTGAACGGTGCGCCGTCTTTACCATCGCCACCATTCTCACCACGGAAAAACAATTCAATTTGGCCTTTAGCTTTTTGCGCCTTAATAAAAATAGCACCACCACTTCGCCCTAAATTATCCAGAGCGGCTTTTTGGTTTTCGTCAAAAGTGTTTATTAAAGCCTGTTCAGCAATGAACTCATCGGTGTTAAGTAAAATATTTTTACCGTTAGTTATGACTTTACTCAGGACAAATATTCGGTGGGCCTGAACGGAAATCTTATTTTCAACGACCGGTGCCGAATTAAAAAACTCAGTGGAGAGGACCACATCAAGAGGTGTTTGAATATGGAACTCAGAAACAACTGTTGGTTTGGCCTCTTTGTCTTTTTGGGAATACACCGTTACTAAATAGTCTCGATTGTGATCCAAACCTACAGAGTACGAAGTCACTGACGATGACTCCGCCTTGAAGGCAAATTGTTTATCAATAAAAACACTGACATTTGTGAGTTCAGGCGCCCATCGGAGCGTGACTTGATAACGATACGGCTCCAGCCCGATGAGCGAAGAGGTTACCGGCTCCTCATTTTTGTTCCGAAGGTCTTTATTCGCTGTCGGTGTTGGGACAGGAGATGGTTGATTGGATTTAGATGAAAAGTCTGGGCCACAAGCACAGAGTACACCACTAACAATAGTCGTATGACAAAGAGTCGTGAGCACAGGGCGCACGAATCCCGGTCTGCGCTTAAAAAAACGCATAAAATCCCCCTTTTGCGCTGTTCAAAGCCCACAAAGAGAGATTTCCAATCTCAATTTTCCTTGAATAAATAAACCGCAGATACTAAATTAAATCTTAGCAGCTCTCGTTGCGGCTCACTTCTTCTCTCTGGTGGTACAGGGAGGTTCAAGGAAGTGGGCTTTTTTTTATCTTTTAATTAATAATTTCTAATTCCATTCCATTTTCTAGGGCATATATGCAAAAGTGAATCTCCCAGGTAAATAAAGCCACTATTCTTAATAATAATACGCAGGATGTTACTCGGACGATTCTGCCAATCATCGGAACAAAATAGAAATATATTTCCCAAATTCAGTTGGCGTCTCCGCCAAGAGTCGCACCATTTATTAAAGATCTCTTTTTCATCGATTTTCCTTTCCCAAAATACGAATTTGACCGAATTTCAATTTCCGTCGTTTCCACCGACGATATGGATATTATCTTTCATAGTTACCTTCCTATTTGAACAGATAATATTTGCTTAGAAGAGGGTCAAAACAAAAAGACCTATTTTTTAGCTATCGCGCGAAAAAATCGCGCAAATAAATTCTTTTTATTGCCACTCTTTGATTGAGCCTTTATTTGTGAGCCACACAAGGAAATAGTAAATGACTTTTTCAGACTTTCTCAAGCGCCTTAGAAAAGCGAGAGGCCTTTCTAGTATCAAAGAACTATATGATTTTTTGGGTGCTGAAGAAGGACTCGGGATTAAGGTTAGGACCTTTCAGCAAATAGAAAAGGGCGATTACCCTCCCTCTTTTACGGTATTGAGTGCTGTATTTAAAATGGCACATCCAAATGAAAAAAAAGATCTGATAAAATCGTTCTTTCACTCATCCGCCAAGCAAGCAAACGATCCGATTCTTGATTATATAGATAAATATCTATCACCTGAAATTGAAAGTAATGATGCTTCACTTTGGTCAGGAGATAGAAAATTTGACGTCTATAGCGATGAACAGATTAGATATTTAGCGGAACATCCTGAAGCTCTTGTTTTTCATCGTAAGCTTCTCTATCTCGAAAGGGTTGCAATGTCCGAGTGCCGAATCCCAAGAGAACAAATCCTAAAGTTAAAAGCCCTGGGTTTATTAGAGATGCGAGGAAAATACTTTATTCCACCGAACACTCTCTATAAATTACCACACTATGGAGCTAACAGTGCTCGATCGGTCTCAAGGGCCTCTGACTATATCCTCAAACAAGTTGAGTTGTTCGTGGCCAAAGAAGGATCCGACAAACAACATGTCGGTTACGCCGGACAAATGATATCCAAGCAATCCGCGACAGTAATTTTAGAGCAAATGGTGTCTTTTAAGAAATGGGTACAATCGATGTCCTCTAAAAGCACATCTAAAGAAGATAACGTGCCCTTCCTTTATGTCGGCTACGGAAAAGTTTTAGATTGGAATGAATTAGAATGACAACCCCAACTAATTTCCAGACTCAGAACAAAATTCTGTCCCTGATCACATTCATTACATCAATTGGGGACTTCATCTCATTTTTTGCAATTATCGTTTTACTTCATAATTTGAGTGGAAGTTTACTGGTTGCCGCCTACGCTGTACCCATTAAGAGTTTAGGAGTTGTTGCTGCCGGATTATTACTCCCCTACTGCTCACGGCAATTTCGTCCTAAAAAACTGTTGTTTTGGACTCAGATCATTTCGGCTCTTTTACTTTTCTCAGTTGTACTTATGGTTAGCACGGACAACTTTCATTCGTGGTACTTTCTGTTCGTGCTTTTCTCATTGTCTTGCTTGAAACAGTTATTTGATGCTGCTCGCGAGATTGAATCCAAAGCCCTTGGCAGTACACAAGAGCAAAGGGGGCTCCAAGCGCAACTTCTATCTGGTTTTTACAACGCTCAACTCATTGGCCCTATTATTAGTTTTTTCCTGATCAGATATTTCTCAATTAGCGTCCCAATTTTAGTTGATGGAGTTTCATTCGTTGTTGCCGCAATTGCCTCATGTTTTCTTTTGGATTTAGAACAACCTCAAAGGGTATCTTCTACTATCTTTAAACCCTTTTCGTATTTTTCCCTATATCCAGGATTACGACTTATTTTTTTACTTCGTTCAGTTGGGTACTGGTTTCCGATTGGCATCGCAAACTATCTTCTATTTGTAATTGTGGAGGAACAATATCATTTAAAACTAGAAAACAGTGCCTGGGTCTACTCAATCATAGGCCTTGGCTCACTGGTTGCCACCACACTGCTTGCAATGAAGAAGTCTACTGTTTTTTCAGCAACCAAACTTACCGACGGAAAACTCGCTTTTTGGGCCTTATTGCTTTTAGGTATTTTCAGGATTGGTTTTGCTTTTTCTCCATCATTTTTAATTGCTTCGATATTTATCTTTGCAGGTGGTATTTGCAACGGCACAAATGCTGTTGCTACCCAAAGCCTCCGTAGGAAGTTGACTGATCATAGTCAGTTTCCAGAAGTAGTTGGCTTGGAAATTGTGGTTGGACGTTTTGTTGATTGGCTGAGTGGCACTTTGACTGGCCTAGCACTCACAGCTGGTTTAATTGATTTCAAGGTTGGGATTTTGGTCAGTTCGTTTTTGCTGTTAGGCTTAGCGAGCTTTCATCTTTCGAAGAAGCTTTCATTGTGATTTGGTCGTGGCCTGAATATTGGCGGTGGTTTGAATTCATTTAATATCCGCCGATTTGATGGTCCTAGCCAAATTCTTTAAGCTGCTTAGGAAGTTGATTAAATCAAAATAGTCGGCGGCGTGTACTACTCGTTAAAGTGCTATTTTGCCATCGTTCCTTGTTGCAGGTTTTCAGTGAATGAAAACAACTGGTATCGATATTTAGTGATTAGCTCCAAATTAACGCTATTTGTTAGTTTTGAGTGAAAGTTGTTTATTTAATTTAGAATGTTGATTTCAAATGCTTTTAACATTGTAATTAAATGGTGTAGGTTTTTAAGTACAAAAACACAGAAAATATACAGCGGAGTTTTATTGTGTCCAGTTATACAATTAAAAAGATTCAAGATATTTTTGGCAAAGAAATCCCACGAAGCACCCTTATAAAAGCCGAAAGTACGGGGCTTATTCCCTCCCCTCAACGTGAACAAACGGGTTCTTTGCAACGACGAAGCTGGACAACTGACGATATACCAGCAATTGGTGAAAAATACGGCTTTCTTAAAAAAGGCGACTCACCCATAGTAATGACTGTATTTACACCTAAAGGTGGGGTTTTAAAGAGCTCACTTACCGTGAATATCGGTAGAATGGCAGCGCTTCACAATATCAAAACACTTATCATTGGGCTCGATTTCCAAGCAGATGTAACTTCTGCATTGGGGTTTAATAATGATATTGATGACTCTGAGAGTTTAGAAGAGGCGATGGAAAAGCTGAACTCAGTTTATGGGTTGTATGATTTTGATCGTGGCTCACGGAAACTTGAAGACTTAATTCAACCTACAGATATTCCAACTCTTCATTTTATTCCGGAAACCCCTGAACTTCAGTCACTCGATCAGACTATCAAAGATAAACCTCGCAGAGAGTTTTGGCTGAAGGAAAAAGTCATAGAGCCTTTAAAAAAGCACTATGACCTTATTATTTTGGATTGTTCACCAAACTGGAATCAACTCGTCACAAATGCTTTAGGGTCTTGCGATATACTTATTTCCCCTATTGAATGTAAGATTAATAATTTTAGAAACTTTAAGGCCTTTAAGGTCTTTATTGAAAAGTACAAACAGGATGTAAAACTCTCTTTTACTCATGTGTTTGTTCCAACTCGTCTCTCCCCTACTCGAAAACTTAGCAGCGAAATTCGCAAATGGTATTTAATGAATGTGAACAATTGTACTGAAACAGCTATTCGCGAAGGAATTCATGGCGAAGAAGCTATGGCTAGCTATTTGTCAGTACCAGAATATTGTCCTAATAATTTAGCAGCACAAGAGATGCGCCAGTTATTGGCTGAGATTTGGTCTTATGTTGAAACGATTGAGAAACAAAAGAAGAAAACTGTTGTTGCCAAGCCGGCACTAAATGAATTGACCCTTAACTGAAGTAATGAACGATGGCATTAAGCTTAGATGATTTAAAGAAAAAGCGACCTCCTCGGGCAAGTTTACCGAATAAGACAGAGTCTAATTCTGTTAAGCCTGCTGTTGGTGTGCCCGTGCGAAAAAAGCTTATGCCTTGGGATCCGATTCCTTCGGAAGAACCTCGCATCAGCGAAGAATCCCTAACGGAACAAACAGTTTCAGATAATGGTGCTTCTGAAAATCCAAAACCAGTAGAGCAAAACGTTGGCGCAAGTGTTTCTTCAAACGAAGTAGTTCAAGAGATTCAGCCCACTTCAACTTTCACTGAACCAAAAGGTAAAATTGAAGGCACACCTCTCACTAGTGAGGATACCGCAATAGCGAAAGAAGAATTGTCGGTAAAGGAAGTCTCATCTGAGCCTTTCAATTTAAACGCACCAGAGCTCGCTGTATTCAACGATAATTCGACCCAAGACTCAGGTACCATTTTTTCAGAAAATGGCATTCCTGAAAGTTCGCTATTGAGAAGTGACACAGATCTGACACAGAAAGAACACAGAAGTGACACAAATTTAGATCACGATTTGCAAACTGTGATAAAGAACAATGGGAAAAATCAGCTTTACTCCAAAACAGAGAAGGCACACAGAAGTGACACAAACAACGTAGATACTTCCAAAAAACAAAATATTAGAAGTGACACAGATCTCACACACTCTTCACGTCCATCTGCGATTAAAACGCATACCATAGACAGATCTGACACAGATGTGACACAAAGTAGCGCTGCCATAAATTCCGCGAACAATCAGAGAAGTGACACAGCTCTGACACACTCATCTGATCTCGTTCATGCTGTACTCAATCAGGTCAAACCAAAAATTGGGACTCCAATTAACTTTGCAGATAAAATTAGATCTGACACAGAAGTGACACAATCAAAGAAAAGCAAAGTAATTGTGTCACTTCCACCAGAAGAAGTGACACAAACGAAACTCAAATCTGACACAGAAGTGACACCATACTTGACACAGAAGAGACACAAAGAAGTGACACAATCTTCTGCCATTTCTGAGGGTGATTTAGTACTCCGAAGAATTCTTCTTTTGCGTGGAAACGGTCTTAATGTTTTTAACTTTTGCTGTTCCACTTTATTACAAATTGGACAAAATGTTCTGCAGACAAGCTATGAAGCCATTTCGCATCAAGCCTCCGTAAACATTGGTAGTATTAAAACTACCCTCAAGCGACTACGCGATGACAACCTTTTAAATATTGAATCCCATGGTGGGGGTAAAGGGGCTTTAATAGATATCATAATCGTAGACTCTGTTTTAAAGGTTTTTGCGCGGAACTTGAAAAATAGAAGTGACACAGATCTGACACACTTTACCCCTCAGAAGAGACACAGAAGTGACACCAATCAAGACACAAACTCTTCTAGTATGTATGTAAGTAATAATAAATATACTATACATACAGAAAATAAGCCGTTGCCATCTGTTGAAGTGGATATTTGGAGTGAACTTCGAGAAGTTGATTTATCACTCCTTACTCAGTGGAATATCCGGCCTACTATCATTGAAACCTTTAAAAAAAATAACTGGCAAATCTCTAGGGATGAATTTGAAAATCAAATTGAACGGTTTGTTCGCTATTTCACTGAACCTGAGTACCAGGCTAGACGTTCAAGTATTAACTCACCATATTCATTTTTCTTGGGCTGTATTAAAGCCATCGCAAAAGGTGAGCCCAATCCAATTCAAGATGTAAAAACACAGGTTGAACTTGCCCAGGAAGCGGCAGTGAAAAATAAGCTTCTGGAAATGGAACGTCGTCGCCGAGAATATGAAGTGCTTGAAAAGCAGCTGGACCAATATCGAGAAAGTGAGTTTGAGAACTGGGTTGCAAAACTGACTACTGAAGAGCAAGCCGCGATTTTGCTTCCAACAAAGATGGCACAAGTGGGTTCAGTGGCTTATCGTCAACTTTTAAAATCTTATTACACGGAGACTATTTGGCCAGATTTTAAGCAGGCCATTTTGAATGGGCCTGGGATATAAAAAAACAAGTATGGAGTACTTTGGTAGTGGGTTCTAAATAAAATCCATTCTATCACCCTTTTTGTTTGTTTAAAAAGGTTTTAAAAAACTGAATCAGGCACAGCAAAGACGGCTGTGATTCAGAGTGAGTAGGGGCTAATCAAGAAAAGACCGACAGATTACCAGGCCTATTACCCCTCGCTTTCCTTCTGGAGCTTTTCCATAGCTCTCCTAAGCCAGTGGTCCTTGGCGTGCTTAATATGGTGTTTTAAATATTCCTGATAGAGACTCACTTGAATCAGAGGGATCCGAAAATGCCCCCCGGAGGTCCGCCGGGCGCGTATGATTTGGCTCTTGCAATCTCTGATAATGGTATCTTTTGAAACCCCCACGAGCTCAGCAAATCTAGCAGGGGAGAGGTCCTTTTCTGGTTTCTTAAGACTGGTGCGGATGTCAGAGGCTGGGGGAACGTACTTTTTGTGTTGGCTTCTATCCAGAAGTAGCCTTTGCCCCTTAACCCAAACATTACCGATTCTTCGACCAATTTGTGTAACATAATTGTTGGTTAGTTTTTTGTCCTTTGGCAGTTCTTCAACGATAGTTACACCAAGATCAGGGATGGAAATGGTCATAAAGTTTAAATGTTTACGCAAAACGACGGGGTATTCTAAAATCGATGAGGGCTTTTTCATATGGGCTAATCGTGGCAAACGTGGCAACTAAAAGTCACGTTTTTTCTTAGCCTTTGGAGGTTACATAAGTGTAGTTGTGTAACCTAGATTACTAATAAATTGGATGGTTAAAAATAGGGCATATTAAAAACCACTAAAAACACCCCTAAAACCACCAAAAAACCATACAAAAATCGGCTGGATTTGATCATGTAACTTTCAGTTTTTAAACTTACCTTATTTAAGACCTGTATTAATTTAAGATTTTATTATTCATACACACTTTACATAATTGTGTATGTTTGATAAAATAGGATTATGGAACGACCATTTACCTCTCTTTTTGAAAATCACTCGTCTTTTACTTCAAAAGAAGCCAAACGCTTTGGCATTTCGCCGAGCCATATCGCTTATTATATTAAAATAGGGGAGGTCGAGAGGGTTTCGCGCGGTGTTTACCGGAGCCTTAAAAAAGAATCTTCCATTCCAACTCCGTGGGAAGGTCTCGTAATCACCGCTAAAAGCATACCAAAAGGGGTTATTTGTCTAATTTCAGCTCTTCAGATTTATGAACTCACTGATGAATTTGCAAGCGAACATTGGATCGCAGTGCCATTCAATACCTGGCCCGCTAAAAGAGATCACACTAGGATCACGCGTATGCGCAACCTCACACTTGGTAAAACAAAAATGCCAATGGGAGATGAATCCATTGCGATTTTTGATCGCGAGCGGACCATCATTGATTGCTTTAGGCTCATATCTAAAGAAGTGGCACTCAAAGCCCTTAAAAAATACCTGCAAGGAGCTGATGAATATAAACCTGATTTTAAAAAACTAAATTCCTATGCTAAAAAACTCCATTTTGAAATAGCACCATATATAGAGGCCATGACAACATGACAAAATCCCTTGAGCAATCCATCAAAGACAAAATTAAATCCATCTCTAAAGATCAAAATAAGCAATTCGGAGAGGTCTGGCAGTCAGTCATCCTTGAGCGCTTCTTAGTTCGAGTGAGCTTTTCAAAGTACAGGGATCAATTTATTTTTAAGGGTGGTTTGTGTCTTCAAAAATATTTAAAAGTCGGCCGCAGCACTATGGATCTCGATTTTTTACTTCGAGGAATCAATGCTAATTTAGAAAACCTAAAACAAATATTTGGAGAAATTGCCCTGATAAAAACCGAGGATGGTTTTCTGTTTTCAAATATCAAAGTTGGCACACTCACTCACGCACATATGAAATACCCAGGCTATGAGATATCGATGCGTGCTGAACTTGGTTCAACCAGAACCAATGTAAATATCGATATAGGTGTTGGGGATGTTGTTGAGCCCGCGAATTTTACCATTGAGTTAGCAGCAAATAAAAATGGACCGCTCTTTGAAAAAGACATTCATGTTTGGGCTTATGATCCAGAAACTATTTTTGCCGAAAAATTGGAAACGGCAATTAAAAGAGATGCTCTCAATTCAAGAATGAAAGATTACCATGATATGGTCGCCATAATAAAATCAGGAATCCTTAATAAAGACCATGTTGGAAGGGTTTTGACTAAGACATTTACGCATAGAAAAACAAAAATGGCTAAAATTCCCAACTTTACTGGCGAAGACCTAAACCGCATTGAAAAACTTTGGGAAAATCATCTTAAAATCGTCAAAAAAAATGAAGACAACGCTTTTTTGCCGGAAAAAATAATTGAAGCGATTGAAGTTATAAACACCTTTTTAGATTCCGTGAAAAAAGAGTAGGTATTATGAACTTGGAAACGAAAGGCAATTCATACTTGGTAATCGGGGTGGACAAACGTAACTCAGCCACAAATGAGCTTATTGAGGCCGATAATATTAAAATTATAACATTTTTGAATCAGCCTTCATTTTCAAAATCAACAAAAGAAAACTATGCTAGGATTTTAAAAGAGTTTTTTCAATTTTTTAGGCAATATAGTTTGAGGGAAATTTCAGATATCCATGTGACCTTCTATTTAAAGGCTATAGATAAAAAACCAGCAACAAAGAACCTCATACTAAAAGCTATATCTTCACTCTATGGGTATCTGGTTAAAACAGGATATGTGGATAAAAATCCAACAGCGACAATAAGACCAGAAAAAATAGCGGATAATTTCCGGTCTAAAATTCTAGAATTCGATCAAATTAGTCGAATGATTGAAAATGAGAGTTCGAGGCGAAATAAACTTCTTCTTAAGATTTTGTATTATGCAGGATTAAGAATTTCCGAAGCTCTTAGTTTATCACCGAAATCATTTCGGCGGGCGGCAGAGGACGGTGCCTATATGACAGTTCTTGGTAAGGGTACAAAGGTTCGAACTGTTTTTTTACCTGATGATATTTATGCAGAAGTTGAATCTTTTATATCCACAACAGATCTGAATGATGAACAATTTCTTTTTTTTGTAAAAGACAAAACAGTCCCATTATCTCGAATGCAGGCATTCAGAATTGTAAAGTCGGCAGCCAAAAAAGCCAAAATAGCCCCTCTTCCTAGCCCTCATTGGTTCCGTCACTCCAGTGCTACCCATGCCATAGAAAATGGAGCACCGATTCACGTTGTACAACATTCTCTTGGCCACGCATCGATTAATACGACGGGGAAGTATTTGCATGCGACTCCAACCACTTCAAATGCGAATTTCTTAAAGCGAAAACCTGAGGCTACCACCTGAATGGTGCGGAAGAAGTTTTTAAACTCTCCTTTTGCATTAATTGTACTTAGAAACTATTCAAGTGTGGCAGCAACGGTTTTAAGGTGTTGTCCAGACTATTGCCCATAGAGCGAAGTTCGGTCTCATTCGCGAAAGAGAATTTCTCAGAAGTTTTTGGTATTTTTGCGGAAGATTGGTACTAAATTGGATACCGATTTGTAGCACTTAGCCATGGATCCTACCACTTTCGTCTGTTAACATCCTTGAGCATAGCACGGTCGAGTGCTTGTTTTGCAACCAACGTTTTTGAGCCAGATATTTTAAGAGCGCAAGCCGTGGAAAATTAATTCTACCGTGTGGCGCCGGTAAAACTTTAACCGCACTTTGGATCAAAGAAAAACTGAAACCTAATAGAACACTAGTATTAGTACCCTCTTTGTCTTTACTTCGCCAGTTTAAAAATGACTGGAAGATACACGAAAAACACCAAACAACCTATTTTTGTGTATGTTCTGAAAAAGATATTTCAGGATCCGATTCGACAGAAGGCAGCATTTTTGAAATTGGAGGCCACGTTACCACCAATTCAAAAGAAATTCGTAAACTTCTAAAAACAAATGATTCACTTGTTGTATACGCGACCTATCAGAGTAGCCCACAAATCGCATTAGCTCTTAAGGGAAGTTCTCTTAAATTTGACTTAATAATTTGTGACGAGGCCCACCGCACTAGTGGATCTAAGGTGTCAGCATTTCCCACAGTACTTGATGAAGCGAAGATTAGGGGTTCAAAAAGACTTTTTATGACAGCAACTCCACGAATTGTTGGTCGAACCATTAAGGATAGAAAGGGAAACGAGGCATACAAATATTTAGCTGATATGAACGATTATGAACTCTATGGCCCTGAGTTCTTTTCTATGACTTTTGGCGCTGCTATTATGCAAAAGCCTTCTTTTTTATGCGACTATAAGATTATTGCAGTTGGAGTTACAGATGATGAAGTTAAAAAATGGCTGCAACTAGGTAGATTCGCACAGGGCACAACTATCAATGATATTGCTCATAACTATGCACTTGAAAAAGTGATGACCAAATACAATGCAAATCATGCAGTCACCTTTCATTCACGCATACAAGCTGCAAAGGAATTTAAAGTACGACATGAAATTATGTATCCTAATCTTAAATCACTACATGTAAATGGAGGGCAATCAAGCAGCGAACGAGCCCTATCTGTCAGGAATGATGTCGCCTATGTTAATTATGCCGCTAGTTGGCGAGCATCGATTGATTTTTCGT
>CAZYOE010000050.1:0-17459 GCA_964648725.1 uncultured Pseudobdellovibrionaceae bacterium
CTTTGGGCCAAGCTTTACCGAGGATTGCATCGGCATATCTTTGAGTCAATGAGCCCACCAACTCTGGTTTACCGATATCATAAAAAACTTGATTGAGAACTTGGCCTACAAAATCGTCTGACACTTTATCGGCAAGTGATTTTGCTAAAAGATTTTTTACTTTGGCACCCATTTCTTTAAACTTAAATTTAGCCTCTCGAACTTCCAAATCTGAGGCATGAACTATCTCATGGGCCAAAGTGATAATGGTTTCACCTATAGGTCGGGAGAAATCACCCGCAAGCTTTTGAAAATTTTCAAAGTACGCCCCCTGAACAACAAACTGCCCATCAATTTTTTTTCTTAAAGACTGCCCATGGGATCCGCCCAGTTTTTGTTCTAAGAGCACTCGGTTATGGGGTGATAAATCGAGGACCTCAATTTTTCCGTCTCGCAACCGCTTTGTAAAATCGGACAATAAAGTACCAAACTCAGGAACTCCAGCTTGGTGAATAACGGCAATCGTACTCTCTAAGTAGCGATTCACCCAAGCCGCTTCAATCCTCTTTAAGCGACTAATAGTGTAACCCAATGTTTCAGCCTCGCGTGGAAACTGCAATAAACCCCGCAAGGCAGCGACCTTGACCCGGTAAAGTGGATCAGGGTGGGACGCAAAGTTGTCATCAAGCATGGCTTCAGCGATGTCACGAATGTCCGAACTTTTTTTGAACTTTTCAAGTAGGCCGAGAATTTCCTGCGACTCCCTTCCTGTGGGATTGTCATCCAAGGCGGCACTCCAAAGCCCTTCTTGCAATAGTTCTTCAACTGTCGCTCGCGGCAAATGGTTTGATACCACCGCTGCATTTAAGTTCAGAGTGACAACGAACGTAGTCCAAACGGCAAGGATCAAATGAAACATTCTGAAATTCATAGATTACTCCTTGCCTTACCTAATAACTGGAACCCATGTTGTACTAAACCAATACCTTCTAACAATCTTGAGCTGCTTCACTCAGAGCAATAAATATTCCATATATATTGTTTATTTAATGGGGCGAATCCGCTCTTGAAGGAAAAACATAAACCTTAAATTGGCTTTTCAGATCTCTAAACTGACAAATACTGGTACTGTTTTCCCCCAAAGTCTGTAAAAACAACACACCCCACGCCATACTCAGGGACTCAATTTTGCATCGAAAACTAGCTTTGGTTCATATTTGTAAGACGATGTTTGCCCAACTTTTCTATGGATAGGGCATGATTGAGTAAACAAACCCCGTTTGCGAAGAGGTGTTTTAATGTCTGTTCAAATACTGAATGTTTTCTTAACTATCATAATGCTTTCAAGCAGTACCTTTGCCTTTCTTGATGAAGTTGCCGATACTCAACCCATCAGTGAGGGCGAATGGCAATCTTATGCCGCAAAGGAGTTTTTGAAATCCCCAGCGGGTAAGATGGTTAATGCGGGCAACTCAAGTTCGACTCCCATAATGGCCGAAACCTATCGAGAGGCCGTACTATCAAAGGATGCGCCTATTGCCATGATTCAAGAACTCCACAAAAAAAGTCAGAGTTATTGGAATCGAGTTCTGCAGTCTATTGATGGTAATGGACAATCGCCACTCATTCCCAAGGCGAGTTCGATCAGAAAGGGAATCGTTGTTTCTCAATTGGCCGATTTGAATCTTTCAGCCTTTCGTGTATGGAACGCCATGGTGGCCTGCAATGGAAACGATCCGCAAAAAGCACGAATTGGATTTCTGCATGCCGATGATGGTTCGTTTTGTGAAGGTAGCCCGGGTCAGTCGGAAATCGCCTTAAAGAAGCTCAAAGAGTTGGCCTTCAACTGGCAAGCTTTTATCTTTGGAATCGAAGCTACTGAAGATGGTTTTATTGCTGATCTTAGGCATAGTGAAGCCTACCAAAGGATTTTCCAAAACATGCACCCATTACTCACTGAGTTCACACTTCTCATTTGGAGCTCCTATTTCAACACCTTCAACGAAAGGCGAAGTGACTTTATGCGCATTACACAGACGGCACTTTTATATTTTAGATCGAACTCCATGCCTGAAATCCAGGCCGCTCTAAAATTCAATAGTGCTGTTTCTCTTTTTCAAGGCACTATGTTGATTGTATACTTTATGAACTATGAAAACTATGAGCATCAGTGTGCCGTCTATGGCTTGTGGCCCGCACTCAATCGCATACTTTTAAATCCTGATCGTATTGTGTTTTTTATTTCTAACGACCAAACTGGAGCTAATGCTATTAAAAAAAGAGGAAATAGAATTTGTGGAGAAATGCATTCGATCAATTGGGAAGATGATGCCGGAGGGTTTTTGCCAAAATCAATGTTTGGTCTTTATTCCGTGAAGGCTTACTATCATAAAGTTCAAATGCAGCTTCTTTATGAAACTTATTTGAGAAGTCAGTGGGACAACCGGAATGCCCTCAAAAAAGCCACTGACTCCGCTAAACCCGTGGTGGAAGACCTCGGCGAATTATTTTTTAGTTTACCCGGCCCCAATATTTTAAAAGGTCTCTACCAGCTCTTTAATCCGAGCTACTTTTAATTCAGGTTTTTGGGGTCACGGTCTATCGGCCCAATCTTGTTAGACCATCTTTGTGTGAAAATAAAAACTCTCTGACTATATTGAACTCAAGAAAAAAGTCAGGGAGTTTAAAATGAAAAAGCTGCACTTACAAATCTTAGTCATCACACTTTCGTTATCATTGTTAGCAGCAACTACAAACCCTCGTCTTTATAAAAAAAGTTTCGAAACAGCTTCAAGGATGGCCTCAGCGATCAAAGCAACTTCAACGGAAGCCTATGGATTGGCTTCCGTTGGAGATATTCAAAAAGCTAATATCCTACTTATTAAATCTATCTCGGCTTGGAAAAATCACACCCTGTCCCTGCGATCGTTGAAGTATCGGCCGCAAAGCCTGGAGGCGATTGCTTTTGCAGAAACCCTCTCTCATAAAATCGTTCCTGAGGTTAATAAGCTCACTAAAAAACTAGGTCCCCAAAGAGTGGAGGCCACCAAATTTCTATTAGTGAACTCACTCATACAAAAAGTTATTCGCAGCTACGATCATTTAGACATTTCACTTTTTGAACCGCTCATTGAAGACTGCGATATCGCCACTTGTCCTCCGAGTGAAATCACTAATGATCAGTTCTTTAGTGCTCAGCGAAACTTTCTGCTCTCAGAACTCATGCTCACCCAAGAACTCCATAAGAAACTTTACGAAAGTAGAATCGAAGTTAAATTTCTATCATTCCTCCTGAGAGGCCTACGCGAGTCCATAAATACAAGTGGATATAAAACCGAGTTTTCCTGTCTTCTTCCTGAAATCAATAAAACGCTGTCTTTAATTCAGTATCTACAGCACTCAAAGAAAGTCGAAAGTAACAGCCATAAGGCTGAAATCATCAATCAAAAAATTAAGACTCTTGGACAAAGGATATTGGAAGTCCATCACCCAGAGTCCTGTATAGAAAAAGAAAGTCGAGGTGCTTAATGAAAGCAATTAGTCCTAAAATCCTGCTTGCAGGATTACTGACAACGAGCGCACTAGCGTTGGCGCGGGAAATCCCCACCACGGATGTGAACAAGGTTTTTAATTCAGGAAATACGATTAGAACGTCGGCTCCCGTCAATTTACAGCCGGGGCTCTTTGTAATGGGACCAATCGACGGCGACTCCAAAAAAGTTACCGGCACCCATTACCTCCTTATTGATCGCTACACAAACTCAGAAGATCAATTTATCGGAGTGATGATTTCCGCGGACTCTCTTGTGCGTGGAAACCCGAGCTCAGCGTTTATCTTTCGCACAAGTACGGTTCGTAAAGGGCAAACCCTGATGCTGTACCCGCTCACGATCGATATCTACGGAAACTTGAGTGTCGAGGCGGAACTCTCGCGAACCTCTCCTTACATTGAAATCTCTACTCAAAACCTCAATGACTCCCATCGCTATCCTTATTTAGTTCAGGGTAAAAATGGTTTGCTCAACGATCATCTGATGGGAATGAGACGCGCCGGTAACCAATGGCCGCACTGGAACCCCTGGCCCTCGTCTGGGATCTATGAAAGTAGAGGCGGAAAGTCACATTTGGTTGTGAATGGCAATACCTTGGCTATCCATCAGTCAGGGATGGATTCCGAAACTTTTGCCATCAGTCCTATTAATGGTGATGACAGTGGCAAAATGGCCGGTCTTTCTGAATCCAACTACGACACGATGTCAGAGATGGATGTCACTGATTCGAAATTTCAGAAACTGGCATTCTTTATTCATGATGTAGAACAAAAAAATATTTTTATCATTGCGACCCCGAAAAACTTTCCGGGCCGTTATGATCTGAAAATATACGCCCCCGAAGAAAAAAGCTTTATGGACCGTTTCTTCCCAGGGCTTCTTTAAGATTAGAAAGGACTCTCTTTTATGAAACAACTTTTATTTTTATCTCTCACATTATACTTTTTAACTCCTATCGCTTGGGCGAATGACTCTTCTCGCGATCAGGCCATTGAACGCCATAACCGCACTCTTTCGCGATTTTCCCGAGGTGCGGCCCCCACCCGAGAAGGTCTTCCCTCTCCGGGTGATCTTCCCGATCCTTCTGAGAATATTGAAGCGGCGTACACCACGGCTACGTTGATTGATCTCGCCTTGGATCGCACCCAAGTACTTCCTCTCGGGGAGCGAATTTCCCACTTCGAAAAAATGGCTTCTGACATTGTTAGTAAGTCAGCAAGTCGCCCCAACGAAGAAGTGGTTCGCATGACGCTCAATAGATCGGTCGATGTCGTCAATGCCATTTTGGCAGTGATGGGGCAGAACCCTTCACTCATTGCCCAATGGACCACTAACTTCTATGAGGAAAACTTTAAGCTCGCTAAAATGTTTGCCAATAACCCAAGCCAGCTTCAGCAACGAGGAAGCGCGAGTTTTTCTGGTTACATGACCTCGCTTTCAATCGCAGAGTACGGTCGTATCTACTCTAGCCTTTTGTGGAGGTTTTCAACGAGCTTAACGAGCCAGACTTCCAAGGCGATTATGCTCATGAAACTCGTAGGATACTTAGGCTATGATATTAACCTCGACTTAGCTCGTGATAGTGATTCCCTCAAGGAAGTCCTGGCCGATATTGTCAATCTCCAGCAGCACAATGCCAACTTTCAACGCATCCTCAACCAATTAGATGAAAACACAGAACCAACAACGGTGAGCTTATTGCGGTCGGATGTCTATTACATTCTGCAAAAGCTTCCTGAACGCCTCGCTCGCGCAGGCATTCGATCACTCGGAACAAAATAATTTTTATGTACTACCAAGAAAGGACCTTTTATGAAATCTAAAATTACAAAATTAGTTGCAGTAGCAATTTTGGCTTCGGGCACCCTCATGGCGCACGCCTGGGAGAGTGATTTTGTCACGCGATCTTATAATGATCGCTGTGAAGACCTCGACTCCACCTTCATTACCAACGTCGGTCGCTGTCAGATTCGCTATAGTCATAACTATGAACTTGATCCTTACGCCTATCAGTACTGTTTTTCAGTTACTTATAAGCAATTAGAAAAATCTTATGATTCGTTCACGGATCCGAACGGTCGCACTATGACATGGTCAAATCGATCGGCCCATCACTGGACGTCGGAATACTGCACAGAGATGACCGCCGCTTATAACGCCGAAGCCCCCTCTTTGGCTCAGCTTTGTCGGAACTGGCGCAGGGATGCGCTCGATCTCAAAGTTAGTTCAAACAGTCCGAGCAAGCGAAAAGCGTCTTGCGAATAAACGCCACTAAAAAGGAGACTTTTATGAGATTCGTTTACACAATCATTGTTTATATATTATTCACTACCCTCACTCTGGAGCAGGGAAGCGCCAGGGAACTCCCACTTCCCCACTCAAAAAATGTTGAAAGCGGCATGCTAGGTTCCGGGATGAACAACACCGTCGAGCGTGTGACAGGCTGTAATTTGCAAGTCATCGGCACGCAAACCCAGCACCGTAATCTTTTGCCCGATATTCCTATTATCCCTGATATCCATGTGTTACCGGATCGCCAGGCCACCTGTTACCAAGCCTGTGCCACGGTTACTTACATTCGTTCCAGTGGCATTGTATTTTATGATGACGAGGGCTATCCCATGCAAGGGACTGAAACTAAACGGACAAAGCGTGAAGCCTTCCAGGTCTGCGGTCGCCAAAGTTGTGACGGATCAGATGTGTATTCAAGTTGCGAAGCCTATGTTCAACCCTATGTCGAACTGTGCATGGCAAGTGGATTCTGTTCGGGATACGATGGCCGGCCTCAACGCCAAGGGCGATCATCCCGCCGAAATCCCTATTATAATAGAGCTACGCCGGTAGACCCTGATTTTGAATACCAACAAAGGCAATAATTAGAGGTGACATTTTCCGACACTCCCACAATCGGAAGATGATACCAGTAGGATGTGGACAAAGCTGCATCCTACTGGTATAAACCTAAACTGTTTATAGCGGGACCAGTAAAAACGAGAGGTTTAGTTATGAAATATTTTACATTTGGTGTTTTGTTAAGTCTTTTGCTTCCATTTTTCTGTTTAGCTGAAAACCCAACATTTTCGGATGCCCTCTCAGTTTTATCTTTCGGCCGTGTTGGAAAAAAAGCGACAATGAAGTCAATTTTGGGAAATGGAATAACCAATAAAATATATTTTGGCAGCGGTCTTGGAGGTTATTCGCCTGAAGAAGGGATCACTGATTCAGCGGCAGATGATAGCTTGCCGATTCAGCTTGTTACAGAGTTGCGCTTAGTTTGTTCTAAACCCTTTGAGCTACGCGAAGCTTTTGCTTCAGAAGTTTTAAGCTTAATTCCCGCGGATCGAGAACTCAATATCGATTCCAGTATTTTTTCTGAGGCTGACTTACACTGCCTTCATTCTTTAAGTTTTTTTAAGGAATAGAAAACCTTAGGTCCAGATCCTTTTTTCTGGATCTTACCTTCTAGCAACAGCCTACTGAGTTCACGCTTAACGGTGCTTTCACTGCTTTGGGTCGCGTCCACAAGATCAGCCCGCGTTGCCCATTGCACTCCACTTTTCCAAAAATTATGCAAGGATTGTAAAATCAAGGTTTGAACTCTCGATGCAGAGAGAGAGTCTCTTTTAGCACTCTTGATGAGCGCAAATGGTACTTTGGAAGTCCAACGATACCCCCCATTCCAAGACTCAATGCAATCGGTATCAATCAACTGTCGCAAGCGTTGGATGCTAGTATAAATGCGAGGATCATGCTGCGCACTCGAATATCTTTCGCCCCAGATCACGGGTGCCAGTTGAGATTTACTCAATTCATTGGGGTAATGATCGAGCAAACTTGAAAGTATTTGTCGTAACACGGTCTTTCGGTGAAATTCGGGCACCTCTTTCTTTTGGTAAAACACCGAGCCCAGGTGGTCAAAAACGACAACATCATACTCGTTAATAAGGTTATCACTCCAAGAATCTATATTCGCCTCACCGTTGAAGGTTTTCATTTCATATCGGAACTCAAATTTTTTCTCCACAGGCCAAAGCCAATGTCGCCAGCGGCTTTGATCGACTTGCCGCACTGGTATTGAATTTATCTTTTCTGTTTTCGAGTCAGGGTTCTCAATCAGACCAATCATATTTAATAAAGAATTTTTGACAACTTGATCGAAGTCCGATTCAAGAACTTTTTTAGCGATATCATTGAGTTTTGCTTTACTTTGCACCCGGGATTCTTCTTCACGATTTTCAATCTGCCACTGCAGAACTTTGAAAGCTATTTTCTCGGGAATAAAGTCTGGCGCTCGCTCCAAAACTCCTGCCATGGCCGTGCTGACTCGCATGATTTCTTCGATGGACTCGCCATTTCTCAGACCATGGGCAAGACGATTTTCGAGAAGGCACCATCGGCCCCATTCTGACTGCTCAAGTTTTGAATGAGTCTTCAATTCGCGCTCAAAAGGGGTATAGACCATCAAAAACCGCAAAACCTCCCAATCGGGATCCTCCATATTTTGGTTTTCATAATTGGCCCCCTTCTCTATTACCTCATCGATCGAGGTATCTAAAAGCAAACACTGGGAGGGCTCGGGGCAAGCTCCTTTTAGTTTGCTGACGAATATATCTTGAGCGGCCTGAATTCGACCAAGCCCAATAAGAATCAATATTTTTCGATGCAAAATATCCTGAATCGCTTTAGCTGGTGCACCCTCTGGGAGAACTTGCAGAGCTCTATCAATAGTTTCTAGAGCCTTCACTAATTGAAGTTTTTCTCTGAGAATAACAGATTCCGCAAGCAAGTTGAGAGCGCGTAAGTACTTATAATCGTACTTAGCTAAAAGAGGATGCATCTCCACGCACAGGGCATTTGCGGCATCTAAATTGAGGTCATTCAAAAACTCAAAGATCCTGTTCGTTCGGCAAAATAGAGCATAATAGATTAATCCCATGGAAGCATAAATTTTTTCGGCCTCTTCATAGGCCACCAGGGCTTCGCTCCGTAAGGACAACTGGGCCTTGCACTTGGCCAGTTCAAATAAGGCATGAGCTTTTTCTTTCCTGAGTTCCTGAGGCAGACCATCAAGAACGCGAACCAAGATGGTGAGTGCTCTTTTGGGATCCGTATGAACATAGGGAAAAGCCATTTCCAGTTGCAATAGATATTTTAGACTTCCCTTGACCCTGTTCTGAATCATTTCAAAATAGGGTTGCCCGTTCTTCTCATTACCGGTGCGATTGCTCCAATAAACAATTTCATAAATCAGCCGAGATCTTTCCTCTGTCAGTTTTTCAGGATCCGATAACAGTTGATTTCGAAACCCATAGAGGGTTACAAGGCTGCTAGTCCTCTCGCCCAACAGAATACCTGCTTGCAGGTACAAGCGGATTTGGCGAAAGAAAGAATCGTCGAAGTTGGTGGCATGGGCCCGCATCCATAATGCAAGCTTTTGATAAATAAATAACAAATCTTTTTTAGTTAGTGACTCAAGCTTTCCTAAATCGAAGCGCAAACATTCGCGGTCACAAGCTTCAAAATTATCAACCGACAGACCTATCCACCAAGCTAAAAAAGAGTCATGGATGTCTTGCTCCTGAAGCTTGGCGATCGCCGCAGCAGCTCCCTGTTTTTTAACCTCTTCCGAAAAAAAGGTTTCAACTATTTCGACCAAATAAGAATGTAAGACAAATTCATTCTGTTCTTTAAGCAGAAAAAACTTACTATACAAAGACTCGAGTTCGGGAGCAGAAACTACAGGAACTTTTTTGAGAAAATAAACATAAGCAAGCTGCACCATTTCTGATGGCTTAAAAATTGAAAGCAAAGCTTCTCCCATCATAGTGGAAAAGTTCAAGGACGCATTTGCTTCCGCCGCTTCAGCAGTTTGGCTCCATAGGTTAATTAATAATGGCAATCCACCCGTACTCTTCCATAAACTGTCTATGGTTTTGGGTGACATGGCCTCCATCCGTAAAAACTCGGTCAAGTAAGCTGAGAGTTCATTTGCCGTTAAAGGCTCGCACATTACTATGGGAACTTCCAAACGAAGAAGAGTTGAGTTCTCATCAGAAATTAAGACATGATGGGGACCAGAAAAAGAATTCTTTAAAAAAGAAACTAACAATGACAGTTGCTTCAGCGATAAATGATGGAGGTCATCCCAAATGATATATTCAAAACGCTCCCAATCTTGGGAAAAATGATCTAGGGCGGATTCGAGTGAGGAGGCCGGTTCCCCTGCCAAAAGTTCTGCCAATGAACCTAGCGCCGAAGTAGAAATCCAACGCAGGCTCGCAGGTTTTAAATTCTTCTTGTTTACCCAGGATTTAACGAGCGTCGACTTTCCCACTCCCTTTGGACCCATTAACGCAATTACTCTATTGAGGCGTAAAGCCTTGTCGATTTTATCAAGTAATTGTGGTCTCAAGAAGAATGTCGGCACTTCTAAGTAAAACCCTTCAGCAAAAAGTTGATGTTGGACTTCTTTAAAAGTTTAACACCTATCTTCGGACTTGCGATAGCAAAATATCATAATCATACTTTTCGGAAGGTCTCATTCATTTTATAAGCCATAGATAGGAAAATCTTATCTCGACGAATAGATTCATTCAAATATAACGGCAGACAGATCGTTCCTTTCTGACTTATCTACAGTGCTCGCAGCAAAAAGGGTTCTCATGGCAGTGCTATCAACTACTAGAAATTGGTGTATTGATGAATTGCTCGACCTTAGAGTAGACTTGTAAATCGAGTTATCCACCCCGCCCTTCGACCCGCCCGACAAGGTTTTGCTACCTTTCGGTGGGTCGGGACGGCGGGGATAACTCTTCGTGCGGTGATGGAGTGGGTGAATTCAAGTATAAATAATCTTTATTTAATTCCACCGATCGGAGAAACGATGCGCCACACTTTTAATTATTTTTCACTTTTTGAGTTTCAAGTAGGAGTTTTTATTATTGCCTTCGTTTTCAGTGAACGCGTTTAAATGGCCTGTTTTAGAGAGCGAACAAGGATCTCCAGTGAGTTAAATCACCGATAATCTCCCCGATCTTCCAATTTTATAAATCTCCCTATAAGTCAATTGAGCTAACAAAATTCGAAGCGAAAAACCGTGCTATACCTTTTGTATCACGAAAGGATATCATTCTATGATCGCTATACACTTGACTAAACTTAAAGATTACGAAGCCAATCTTAAAAATTTGAGTGATGAAGATGTGCTGAAACAATTAGGAAGTCTCTTTCAGCGAGAAAAGCATTTAGCTGACGCTATTTTGATTAATCTTCAAGAAACCTACCATCGCCGACTTTATGCTAAAGCGGGATACTCGAGTATGTTTGAAATGCTCGTCAAACATTTTGGGCACAGTGAATCGGCGGCCTATCAAAGAACGAGTGCTTTAAAGTTGATTCAAGTGGTTCCTGCGGCGAAAGAGGCCTTAGCCAAAGGTGAAACTACGATGACCACTATGGCGGAGACTCAGAAATTTATCGCCAAAGTTGAAAAGGAAACCTCTTTAAACGCCAAAGATAAAGAAGCTATCTTTAATCAGGTGAAAGGGAAAACGCGGCAGGAAACTTTGACTTTATTTGCTGAACTACATCCTGTAGCTGCTTTACCAGAAACAAAAGAAAAACCACTTACGGATAAACATACGCTCCTGCAAGTAACGGTCGAGCATGAAACTCTAGAGCTTATTCATGAACTCAAAGATCTTCTTAGTCACGAAATCCCTAATGGCGATCTTAATTTAGTCCTTAAACGCATTGCTAAGATTGGACTTGATAACTTGAAAAAAACTAAAGGCCGAAGTGAATCCAAGAAGGAAATGCAAACGCTGATTGATTCTGAAACGCGAGAATTGACAGAACAAGATCTTCTATCGGAGAAACCTTGTGCTAAAAATCTGGTAAATAGCACAAACCCATTTACATCCTCAATTTACCGACAAAAACGAAAGGCAATACCAATTGAAGTGCGAAGACAGGTGTTTGCGCGTGGAAATTATCGGTGCGAATTTGTCAGTGAAAACGGCCATCGCTGTGAAAGTAAACATCAACTCGAAGTCGATCACCGTTTGCCCTATAGTCAGGGTGGAAGTAATGATTATGGCAATCTGCAAATATGCTGTTCCAATCACAACCGCTATCGCACTAAACTGACGCACGGATTCTGGTTTCAGAGGCCAATATGACTAACAAGTAGGGCAGAACGGGCCGAATCTAAATTTAATTTTAAGAGAGATTTACCTATCGGCGAAAGAGGAATAGTGAGGTCCTGCTGGATTCCAAAGAATTTGCGAAACAAATCCTCTCTCAGGCCAAAGTCCGTTCCTATTACTTTTCAATCTTCTTACTCTTAGGCACTTTTTTGATTCGATAGAACTTATAAAGCTTTTCGACCTTGGCGCGAGCCCAAGGCGTTCTTCTTAAAAAAGTCAGGCTGGATTTGATACTCGGGTCCACCTTAAAACAATTTATGTTTATCTTATTACCAAGCTCTTCAAACCCATAATATTCTACCAGCTCTGTGAGTATCGTTTCTAAACTGACTCCATGAAGCGGATCTTTAGGTGTTACCATGTCGATGGTCCTTTCAATAACAATTTTATCTTCGAAATTGGGGTACATCAAAACAAAAAACAACGGAACCAGCCCCACGGCAATGAGCGTATACTTGATACTCTTGAGTGCATATTGCCAAAATAAAGGCCCGTTCCGAGTCGGCATTAATGAGCTCCTTGGTCATTCTCTGCAACGACAGATTCTTGCTCTTCTTGCCACATCACATAGTGCCCTGATCTTTCTTTCGAGCCAAAGCGATAGAGTTTGCCATCAAGGAAAGTCAAAGTTTCCTCGAGTTTCAGCTCACCAACTTTAATTTCGTAATGACATACCTGGGCTTGTTTCAAGCAATAACCTTTTCCGATTTCTTCGTTCTCAACTTTAACCGTAAAAAAGCCATTTTCCGAAGGCGCAAAAATCATTGTGTATTTTTTTTCATCGTTAGCGCCTATATTATAGATCGTCTCGATGCGATCTCCGCTAAGATGAGTCTCTACCCGATAGCCTCCTTGCTGGGTTGTATCGCGCCAGAGGCCCTCTCCTATGAAGTTTCCCTGAGGAAGTCCCTCGGGGATTCCCGCAAAAACATTCTGACTGAAGAGACCAACCAATAAAAGGCCTAGGTTTAAATACGCTTTCATATTAACTCCTTTTTTGAGTGAACTGTTGAAAGCCATTTAACCAACCCACCTTGAATATGCGAGCGTCCCCTTATGAATGGTCAAAAAAGACAACTGAGTGGTAGAACAAAGGACCGGATATTCCCGAGCCATGTGGGATTGATTCCAGTTCCTGGCAAAGCCGGATTTATATTTTATTGACCTTGTCGATCTGCATTTTTAGCTTCCGATAGGACCCTGGTAGACTGTTAGTTAGAACATCCGTCATCGCTTTTCCGATGGGATTTCGAATCCAAGTTATAGGGTTCGGTCGATAAACTTTGCATGGAATATCGGTTTGGCCAATGCAGGGATCCCACATAGCCAAGTTAATGGCCGTGAAATTATCATTGATAGTTTCGTTTGCCGAAAAAAAGTAGAAGACGATTTTATCAAACAAATCTTGTTTTGCACTAAGAGAGTCATCGTTATTACTATCATTAATATCGCTCATGGCCAAAAAATCCCTCTTTAAGGGAAAACTCAAGAGCCAATGACCAAACTGAAGGTCACCAATCATTGTTTTTTTAGAGATCTCATCAAACTTAATAGAGACAAAATCGACTTTCTTTAAATTGTTTTCCCCTTCCAAGGTTCTATAAGCTTCTCGAGCCTGCCTAAGGATTGAAACAAGAATTCGACCAGTAACAATGGGGTATTTCTCGCGCTGAAGCGTTTTTTCAACAAACTGATTTAACTGTAGCAACCCTTGGCGCGCTTTCTCGGCCTCCCCAGTTTGCCCTAGAAGTTCATACTCAAGTATTTGATTCTTTCCGATCCTAAAAAAGGCCATGATCGGAAATTTTATAAGTACCTGTGGATGGCGACACTGTAAACTTCCCATTTGAAGCAACTGCTGAAATCTCTCTAAAAAAATTTTTTGTTTTTCTAACTCTTTGCGATACTGGTTTTTTTCTTCAGCCGTAAAGACACAGGTCGTTTCACATCTTTTGGGTCTCATTATAAGTTCTATTGAGTTTGGGATCACTGTTGCAGACGCCTTTACAAAGGCTTCGGGATTTCCTACTTCCACTTGGAGGGACTGCAACAAACGATGTCCTTCTTGTTGAAAGTCCTTTGATTCCGTAACAAAGAGACCCATAGCAGCGGCACACACCTTGTCATCTTCCGGATTCGGCTCTGTAGCTACATTCAAGATCTCTCGCACCTCAGGTTTTACTGCAGCGTCAAATCCATTGATCACCACCGCTAGTAAAATCACAACTATTCCACCGAGAGCTAGTTTACCTAATATGGCCTTCCAACTTTTCATATCACACCTCATTCAGTCACATCCACTCTCCCAAATCCCCTCCTCCCTGGCAACCTCCAGGGTTAGGACTTTACTTAGATTCTGCTGAAAAAGAACCAAATTCAAGGCGGCAAGCTTCAAATCGAATGAGGCGTAGTTCCCCTACGTTGAGTGAGAGATGAAGCGTAGCCACCGCAGAATTTGGCTCTTTTTCAGCAGAATCTACTTAGGCGTATCCATCTAATAATTGGATGGTAGCCATATAAAAGATCTACTTTTAAGATAGTTCAAAATTCGTCTATATACCACTCAACGAAGCCGGAAGGTTAACGAACAAACTTTCCCTTAACTTGGAAAAATAATACGAGGGTGTATCGATGAAAACTAATAAACTTCAAATACAATGTGTCCTTTTGTTGGTTGCTACTATTGGCCTTTGCCTTTTTAAAAACGAAGCTCTCGCGCTTCCTGCGAACAAAGCCACCTCTGAAAATATCGCTCAGTTTGAACTTAAGGCGCCAGCACTTACCGCCGCAGAACAAGCCGATACGGAGAATGCGGATATGTCTGAACAAGACGGAAATTACCAGTACGATTTGTTTGAAGATACCATGAACCTATGGGAAACCTTCCATACCGCTGACGGAACTGATGAAATAAAGATCGAGATTTACCAAGGTTCTAAAAAAGTAGGAAAGCAGTTTATTCTAGCTCGGCAAAATGGAAAAATTCGATTTGTGTTCGCCACTTCAACGGGAAAAGACGATCACCCGACTCCTATCGGAGAATATGGAGTGACTGGCCAACGTTGGAGGCATATGTCCACTAAATATCCGAGCGCCAATGAAAACAATATGGATCATCTCACTTATTTTCGCCCCATGTATGGACTCCATTCCACTACCTTTGGCGGCTATGCAAAACTCGGTCGCAAAGACTCGCATGGTTGCGTGCGCCTTGGACGTCCTGAAGCACGCGCCATCTACAGTCTCATCAAAACCAATCTAGCAACTACAAACATTGTTTCCTACGCCGAAGGCCAGGAACCGGCGGATTCCGAGGTGGCCCTGATTCGGAAGCAACTTGCTCTTGATTTTAATTTGATTCAATACATGTTAGATAACCATAATACCGGCGACACTCCAATGAGTGAAAAACAATATCTGCGCTTTCTGGAGACAAACTACTCTCGCTCAAGATCTCCGTTAAAAGAAGTGAGTGAAAAAACAGAATTCATTGAAATCCTTCCCGAGCAAGATCTCGGTCGCAGCCCAAAAAGAGCACCCGTGGTTGAGGCCTAGGGGATTTAACTGAGGGCCCGCATCCTCACTGAAAATTCTTCGGCTAAGAAAATCATCTTACTGTCAGTCATCGGAATCGAAAATAAAATATGGTGGTGGTTATAAAAAGCAGTCAATAAGTCGTCGATAAGACTTTCAATAACCACCTTATTTAAGCCAAATCGACTGGCAAAGTTAATCAAATCGAATCGTTTGATATTTGCGTCTTTAGCATCCATCTTTAAGGCCATCTTTCGATCACCATAAATTAGCGTACAAATAAGATCATAGGCAGGGGTTAATCTCACTCGACCATCCCCTGGTGACTCAAAGAGACTAATATTTTTAGCGTGGAGATCACCATTACCAATCAAGTACGAAAAAACAATATGCTTAATGAGATTATAGGATTCAACAAGGGGGGCCGTCGCATATTTTTGGATGGCATTAAAAATATCTTTCAATGGTACCCGATATTTCTCTGAGGGAAAAACATTAAGAGCCTGACACATGTCTTCTTGGTGGAGGCGAACCAATTTACCTTCTGACCAAACTCGATCAAATCTTTTAACTAACAAACCCAGATCAGAATCTTTATCTTCTATTAATTGAAACTCATTGACTTCAATATCACATAGCTGAGCCAGATATAAGCACGCCCATTCATTATAAACCAGATTGGGCTTGTCCTTGGGATTCAGCTTGAGAATATAGGAACCCTTATTTTTGAAACTCAATGGCAAAGAAATCATCGATGCTGAGATTTTTTCCTGCACCCCCGCGAATTCACCGCTGTTAGGCATTGATTCCTCTGAAAGCGACGAAAGAAAAAACTCATAGAAATTGATATCCCTCCACAAAGGAAGACTCTGCGTTTCCGGCTCGCCTTTGCCATTGTTATTCTGGGCGTAAACATCTCCGATGCAGTCACTTCCAATAGCGGCAAACAGCGAAAAGAGATCGTCTGGCGAAGTTTTTACTTTTTGGAGAAGATATTTTAGTCGCAACCCCTCAGGTAGCAGCCCCGCAAAATAAGGATGGAGATTAACTCCGTGCTGAATAAAAGCGTCAGTCTTTTTTTTCATATTGAGGCAAAGATCTTTAGAATTGAAATTTTCGAGGTAGACGGAGTCATAGACAAACTCAACTCCACCATCAGCGCGCCGACGTAAATGTCCACAGAGGTTCTCACCTTTATAGATCTTCAGATCAGTTGCCTCTTTACTATTCACAACCCCTTTTCCATTCATCATTTTTCACTCATCTTTTTGTCTATGACCAATCCCGCTGACCCCAACTCCACCCTTAATTGGAGTCCGAGAACTTGGAGGATTTGAAGGAGCTTAACAAATTGCACACGGGGTTTTCCTAATTCGATCTGACTGACCAAGTTGAGACTAACACCTGCCAATTGGGCTAATTGAGTCTGACTGAGATTCAGCTGATTTCTCTGTTTCTTGAGTAACTTACCTAGATCTTGAATATTGTGTCCAATTCGCTTCATTTTCCTATGATCGTAGGAAAAATAGGTAAAGTCAATGAGGCCAGATAGAAATCCAGCCCATTTTCCTATGATCGTAGGAATATTTGGATCAATTTTAGATCATTCTCGGCAAAGCACTCAAAATTCGCATGATCGTAGGAAGTTACTTTCGGATCGGTCTTCAGGTCTCAAATCTATTAAACAGGGTTAGTTTATCTCAATTCCTCTGGTCGAATTGACCAAAAGCTGCAATCGACTTGTTATCAAATCAGGAGGAAACAATGAACGCACTATTTCTTAAACATCCCGAATCCCATCGCTCTGATCGCATAAGTTGGCTTAGAGCTGCCGTCCTTGGCGCCAATGACGGCATCGTCTCTACGGCGAGTCTCATTGTTGGGATTGCATCCGCAAACTCCTCACGAGAGCAAATCTTACTCAGTGGCATTGCGGGCTTAGTGGCAGGTGCGATGTCTATGGCTGCCGGGGAATATGTTTCTGTTAGCTCTCAAGCTGACACGGAACAAGCCGACCTCGCTCGAGAAAAAATTGAACTCTCCTCTAATTACGACCATGAACGCGATGAACTCGCACAAATTTACGAAAAACGCGGATTGAAGCCCCCACTAGCCAAACAAGTGGCCGAAGCCCTCATGGCTTACGATGCCATTGGCACCCATGCGCGCGATGAATTGGGAATCAACG
>CAZYOE010000050.1:17469-27118 GCA_964648725.1 uncultured Pseudobdellovibrionaceae bacterium
TGCCTTAGCTTCTGCCGGAACTTTTTCGATCGGTGCAGCACTTCCTTTGGCCCTTGTTGTCTGGTCTCCCATTCAAACCTTAATTGCGACAGTGGCTTCGGTTTCACTGCTCTTGCTCGTTTTACTGGGAATGCTAGCCGCGTGGACTGGTGGCGCTAAAATTTGGAAAGGTGCCCTTCGTGTCGGATTTTGGGGAACGCTCGCCATGGCCTTTACTGCTGGAATCGGCCACCTCTTTGAAACCGTGGTTTAAGACCAATTAATCCTTACTAACCGCGGTCAATATACACTTCTTTGTTGTCATCGTTGTAACCGAACAATTCTCCATAACGACCCCATTGAATAAGCGTATCAAAAACGTCTTCGGGGTTTTCATTGGGTAACCACTCGTGAATAGTCTGAATGGCTTCGTCACGCCCCATGGCTCCACCCTCGCTATTTGATAAACGTTGGTAAAACTGTTGCGTTAACTTTAACTGCATCAAGCCTTCATGGATCATTCTCTTACGTTGATTCACATCAGCTTTTACAAAAGCGCGTCCTAGATCTGTAAGAACAATCTGATTTTTTGGAGTATCAACAAAATCCAAAAGCTCCGCGGACTTCGCCATCAAAAGAATGTTCAAGGAATCCTTCGTTAATTTTTGCGCCAACGTGAAGGCGTCGGCACGGCCGCCATCCTCCATCACCACTTCTAAAAAACCCACCACTTCCGTCATATTCACATTCGGCGGAGCTTCAAAACCAGTGCCTTGAAGTGCTGGCGGCACCCACTCTGGAGCATCAGGAATAATGGATTCAGTGAGGACATCTCGAATAATTTCTACCAGTGATTTTACCGACGCTGTCTTTTCATCGCGCGGATAAGGAAGTTCATTGCGAATAGTGTAACGAACTTGCCCAGGGTTAGAACCCATCACCAAAATCCGACTACCCATAGAAACTGCTTCCGCAATATTATGAGTGATAAGTACGATCGACTTAATGGCAGTCTTGCGCGAAAGCCATAAATTCAAAATCTCTTTTCTTAAAGTTTCGGCGGTTAAAACATCGAGCGCACTAAAAGGCTCATCTAAACAAAGCACCGGACGTTCCATCACCAAGGCTCTGGCAAATCCCACCCGCTGTTTCATTCCACCTGAAAGCTCTTTGGGATAAGCTTCTTCGAAACCCTCAAGACCCACAAGATCGATTGCTTTTTTAACTCGCTGTTCAACTTCGTCTTCTGGTAAACCTAATGGCTTTAGTCCTAACGCCACATTATCGACCACGTTCAACCATGGTAACAAAGCAAAGCTTTGAAACACCAGAGCAACTTCTTCATTGACCTCATCAAGTGGCTCGTTATGGGAATAGACCTTGCCATGAGTTGGATTCAATAAACCTGCCATCAACCTCAAGCAGGTTGATTTACCAGAACCAGAAGGCCCAAGAAGCACCAATACTTCGTTTTCAAAAAGTGATAAATTAATATTGTCTAATACTTTGAGCTTACGGCCCGACTCTAACCGAAAACTCTGGTAGACGTTACGCAATTCCAGCATTGGTACTAAAGGACTAGACACTTTAAACACCCTTACCTTTCAAACCTAAAGCGACGATCAACCCAATCATAAATACGATGCCAAACGAGTCGATTGAATCCAACCACCACAACCATCATCGCCACTAGAGACCCCGCCAACAAAGAATAATTACCTTGTGCCGTGGCTTCGCTAATCAAAGCACCCAAGCCCATAGTTGATTGAACTTGATTTTTATAATGCAAATATTCGGCAACGATACTGGCGTTCCAAGCGCCACCCGCTGCCGTTACTAAACCCGTTACCAAATTGGGAAGAATGGACGGAATGTATAGATTTTTCCAGGTATCCGTTTTTGAAAGCCCTACCAGCAAAAAGGTTTCGCGCAATTCTCGTGAAATCATTGTTGCGCCGGCAAGAACGTTAAACAACACATACCACTGAACACCCAATAGCATTAAAACGCCACTTCCAAAACCTAAGCCAATGCCTAAAAAGTTCAAAACCGTTAGCACCAACGGATAAAGCATTGGCGCAGGAAAAGAAGCTGCCAGCTGAATCAATGGCTGAAAAATCCGCGTGCGCTCCGCAGATAAACCAACCCATAATCCAAATGGTACTGTCCATACTGTTGAGACCAGCAAGCAACCAAGAACTCGAATCAAAGTTAGACCAGTGGATTTAACAATGAGAATTCCTTCATCAATGGTAATGCCTTCGATATAATTAAAAATTTTGCTGGATACCCAAAGCACAAAAATAATTCCGGCCAAAAGAAAGAGTCGGCCAAAAACTTGAAAGTGATCTAACCACTCGACTTCATCAATTTTGTCTGAAATTTTTTGAACGAAAGAACCTATATAACTTCGCTTACGTTTTTTTTGCCGACCATGAAAGCGCGGATACCAAACGTACTTTAACAAATGATCAACTATTCGAACGATTTTGGATTCCTGCAACAAGAGCTGCATAAATGGAATTTCCTGGTAGGTTTCTGGGGACTCATCCAAACGAAACCGTCGGGTCCAAGCAATGATTGGCCGCCAAATCACAAAGTCCATTCCCAGAATTAAAACGATCATAGCTGCAAATCCGCCTAACATGGCCCGCACGTCACCCTGTTCAATGGCTACCGCCATGTAGGAACCTAACCCCGGAAGGCGAAACTCTTTCCCCCCTAAAGTGAAGGCCTCGCAAATCGTAAGAAAAAACCATCCACCGGCCATAGACATCAAACTATTCCAGGCCAAACCACTTGCCGAAAATGGTAATTCAACCAATACAAATTTTTGCCACCAAGATAAACTGACGTTAGCACTCATCTCGTGAAAATTTTTGGGAACACCTTTCATTGAAGAATAAAAACTAAAGGCCAAGTTCCAGACTTGCCCAGTAAAAATCATCAAAATACACGCCAACTCTAGGCCCAGATTATGTTCGGAGAACAAACTCATGAGGCCTAAAACTAACCCCGGTAGAAAGCCAATAACCGGAATCGACTGGCCAATATCGAGCAAGGGCAAGATGATTTGCTCTGCCCTTCGGTATCGAGCGGCCAAATAGCCAAACACCAGACTGAATACCAGTGAAAGCACATAGGCCAAACTGGCGCGGAATAAAGAATAAATTCCATATTGAGGTAACGCCGCGAAACTCAGTTCAATGGAAATATTAGGTTGAAGCTCCCCGGACCATCTTTGCGCAGTAACAACAGATCCATAAATCAAAAATGCCAGCATGCCGACAACAATAAGGTCGACTAAATGAAAGGCTCTGAAAATAGGTCGATTGACTGAGGTTGAAATCACAGCTGAACCGTAACAAAAATATTCTTTACTGTACACTTGAAAGGTCAAAAAGTTTTCAGAGAGTTTTGCTGAAGAGCAACGAAGGCTGAAGTAATAAGATCAAAGGTGCTAAGCGCAGAGATTTTTTGTTCAGGTGAGGCGACAAAGGGAAAACGGCCGTAGACGTACACAGAAGTACTTTGAAGGGAGTCTTCCTGAAGGGCAACGAAGGCTGAACAAAAAAGATCAAGCTTAGGCTATTTTTTTGAATATCTTGTCATTAGTCTCAGAATCAGATTCCCGAACCCAAAGCGGTTGCGCCTGCAAGAAAATTTTTACTAATTGAGAGTCAAATTGTGTGCCCGAATACTTTTGCAACTCCGAATAGACGACTTCAACGGGAAGGCCTTTGCGGTAGCTTCGGGTTTGTGTCATGGCATCGTAGGTATCGACAATTAAAATGACCCTTGCCAGTAGAGGCACTTGATCACCAACCAAGCCATCTGGATAACCTCGGCCATCCACTCGTTCATGATGACTTCGAATGGGCGAAAGAAGCTCTTTAAAAAATAGATTGTCATCGAGAACTTTAACAATTTCTTCGCTGAGTTCAGGATGTTTTTTCATCATATTGAACTCATCTTCATCTAACTTCGCCGGTTTATGGATAACGGCCTGAGGAACTCCGATTTTTCCAACATCATGGAAAAGACCTGCAAACTCCGCCATTTTTTGTTCGTATTGATCTAAACCGGCATCACGGGCCAATCTTCGTGAAAACTCGCCGACGCGACAACAATGATAAAAGGTAAGAGGATCAACAATCTTTAACGATTGCAATAGTGCCTTAGCAATATCATAAGCTGATGATGGCACGTCGTTTTGTAATGACAATGATGTTCCCCTTCTTACCTCCCTTCAATCGGAGTTTTTTGGGGAAAACTTTATGAATTAATTTAAATAATTAAAGATATATAGGGCTAAGGTCGGTATCCTTTAGCTTTCATTTCACTAAGAATAGTAGAAAGTGCCGATTTTAGAAAGTCATGAGACCCAACATCGGTCTTTTGAATCGATTTTTCAAAAGCAGCGCGAATTGCTTCAACGGAGCTACCTGGAGGAACCCCAAGAACTTCATAAGCATCCCAAGAATGACCGTTATATATGAAAAAGCAGTCGCTGCCTTTTAATGTCTCAACTTGATACCCAGCCACCAGTTTTTTTTCGGTACCAGCAAGATTTTTGGTCGTAGAGACGTCATTGGCAGGTGGAGGAGTCACTCTTAAATTTGAAGGCGCTTTAGAACCACGCTTTCCCCAAAAAAATAGCAGCGCAAAGAAGCCTAAAATTAATAAATTAAGAATTAAAAACTGCTGTGTGGTCACTGTCCTTCAATTAGACGATGGTCTTCATAAAATAGCAAGTTCTCAAAATTGCCCTTGGTAAAACGGCGAGTTCTATTGTAGAGGTCTAGTCGAATCATACATTGAATTTGGAAAAGGAACGTTTCATGAGCAATCCATTCGACCAACAAAAATCAATCCCCGAAGTTCAAAAAATAATTGCTGTTAGCTCTGGTAAGGGCGGGGTGGGCAAAAGCACAGTTGCTACCAATTTAGCACTCGCCTTAGGACAAAAGTATAAAGTCGGACTCTTAGATGCTGATATTTATGGTCCAAGCCTCCCTCGAATGATGGGTACTATGAATCAGAAACCGGCGGTCAATGCTGAAGGAAAAATTGAACCAATCGTCCGCCACGGGCTTAAGTTGATGAGCATTGGATATTTGGTCGATGAATCTGCAGCGGTGGTTTGGCGAGGACCCATGCTCTTTAAAGCTATTGAACAATTTCTTCGCGATGTTCAATGGGCTCCGCTTGACATCTTAGTTATTGATCTCCCCCCAGGTACTGGAGACATTCAATTGAGTCTCGCTCAAAAAGTTCCCTTGTCTGGAGTGGTAGTGGTTTCAACTCCACAAAATATTGCCTTCACTGATGCAAAAAAATCGATTGATATGTTTGAGCGCATTCAAATACCTAATTTAGGTCTGATTGAAAATATGGCCTACATGATAAACCCTGCCAATGGCGAACGAATGCAGATGTTTCCCAAGGGTGAACTCGACAGCTATATACAAGCCAAAAAAATGGACAAACTGGGTGAAATTCCCTTCAATCCTTCAGTCAGCCTGTCTTGCGAGGCCGGGATTCCAATTGTAGAGGCAAACCCTCAAGGAATCGAAGCCAAGGCCTTTTTAGAAATTGCCGACAAAGTCGCTGCCAAACTATTTAGTTAGGCTTTTATGGTTTGGGAGAGATTGCCTCTCCCACAGCTTTGCAAACTTTAAAAAATAAGAATAAGCACCACCAACAGCGATAATATAGCCGGCGATCCCATCACGAAATCCCTGCTTGAAGATATAAAGCTCGACAAACTTTCCCGTCGGTTTTGCAAACAAATGCCAAAAACTAATTTTTTTACCCGATTTTTCAAGAGCCTCAGCTCCTATTGATGAATATCTATTATTTGTATTTACCTGATCCGCCAATGACTCAAAGGGAAAGTGATTAATATCATAGCAAAGCGTTCCAATAGCTCCGCCTTTAACAGACTCATGGAGGGAATCGCTCGACCACTGCAACTTTTGTTTTGAAAAAAACCGAGTTTGATAATCAGGATACCAACCACCAAAATAGAGCCAGCGCCCCAAATGAAAGGACCTACGAGGAATTCTGTAGCCATCATACGTTGTAAATTGGTGCTGTAAAATGGACTTTATCTCCAACTGTAAGTCAGGGGTAAGCTCTTCATCTGCATCCAGACAGATCACCCAATCAAATTTTGCGAGTTCAGTCGCTCTCTGCTTTTGTAGACCAAAACCTCGCCATGGCTCATTAAAGACCCGTGCCCCCATTTCCTGGGCAATAGTCGTGGTTGCATCGGTGCTCCCACTGTCCAAAACGACGATATCTGACGCAAATGGCACGGAAGATAAGCACCTTTTAATATTAGCTTCTTCGTTGAGAGTAATAACACAGAGTGAAATAGGAAGTTTGTCCATAGTTCGAGGTTTAATGAGAAATCTTCAATCCAGCAACTGTTTTGTAACTCACCTTTTTGGGATCTCCCAAATACACCAGGAGATCTTGAGCTTAGCGTGTCACAAACAGCGATTTACTCCCTTTACTTGTCAATGTTCGGAGAAATTTGCACAATGGAATCCAAGGCATCAAAAGGATCTAATCATCATGAGTCGGTTATTAAGGTTTTTTGTTTATATATCACTTTCTGTTACTCCAAACCTAGGTCTGGCTTATTTTGGAAACATCGATTCAGGTGAGCTCGTGCCAATGGATCAGTATCGTCTAATCCTCGAACCACAAGTTGGACATTTTAATTTAACCGCTCATTTTGATGCGGGAATCACAGATTCTTCACAGCTTCGAATTTCAATAGGTGCCGGTGAAAATGGAACTCACTTTGACTTTTATTATAAAACAATTCCCTATCCTGACTTCGAAAATCAGCCTGCAATTGGCTATAAAGTTGGAACAATTTTTGCGAGCGATAAGGGCTCAAATGTGCTTTCCATTCGTTTTATGCCGTTGATTAGCAAGACCTATGTTGTAAATCAAAACCGATGGACTCCATACTTTTCGTTGCCTTTGACAGTGAGTATGCAAAGAAGCACGTCAACCACGCCTATTCATGCGGTTTTAGGTACCGAATTGAATTTACCTTCAGCTCCAGACATGCAACTCGGATTTGAAGTCGGTTCAAGTCTTAAAGATAGCTTTTCTTATGCGTCAGCTTTTATCAGTTTTTATTTTGAGCCTTCAGAATCAGAAACTGACGCAGACTGAATCATTGACGGATTAATGGAGTAACCAACAATGGTATTTTCACTTTTTAAGTCCTCTGGGCAACCAGATATCTATATTGACCTCGGCACTTTCAATACGAAACTTGTAGTGCGTGGAAGAGGGTTAGTCATTAATGAACCCTCAGTGATCGCCTATACGACCGGTCGGCATGGTAAAAAGAATATTGTCTCCGTCGGCAATGAAGCCATTGAACAGGTTCATAAGACTCCAGGAAATTTATTTTTAGGACGTCCCCTCAAAGAAGGCGTCATTGCGGATGTTGACACGACTGAAAGTATGTTGAGGCATTTTCTTTCAAGACCGGGAATTTCACATTGGTTAACCAGACCGCGAATCATTATTTCCATTCCCCACGGAATCAAAAAAATTGAAAAGGAAGCGGTTATTCATGCAGGACGTGCTGCCGGCGCCAGAGACGTCATTTTAGTTGAAGAACCCATGGTGGCAAGTATCGGCGCTGAATTGCCCATTCAGCAACCCAAAGGACAAATGATTATCGATTTTGGTGGTGGAACTTCTGAAGTTGCCATCATTGCTCTTTCTGACATTGTTTATTGCCAAACCTTGCGAATCGGTGGACAGCAACTCAATGACGCCATCATTTTATGGGTTAAGAAAAATCGCAATGCGATTATATCTGAAGTTATCGCTGAAGAACTTAAGATTGAAATTGGATCGGCGCGACCTGAAACTGAAGTCCTCTCTCGAAAAGTACAAGCGAGAAATGCGACTTCGGGACTTCCGATGGATCTTGAAGTTAATTCTAAAGATATCGCCCTGGCCATTAAAGATTGCATTGGCGATCTTATTTTTGGAATTAAAAAAGCTCTTGAAAACACCCCCCCAGAACTACTCTCGGACATTATTGACAACGGTATTGTAATCACTGGTGGCGGGAGCCTCTTGCGAAATATTGAACGACGAATTCAGGATGAAGTTCGAATTTCTGTTAAAAGAGCCACTGACCCACTTACGACAATCGCTAGAGGTGGTGAAATTCTTTTAAACAACCCTCAATTGCTCGAAAACATCGAGCTTCCTATTGAAGAAGAGTCTGAAGCCGTATCACGACGTTCAAGCTTTTATTAAAATTGAATATAAGGTTAGTTGAAATTAAGACTGAGACTGTAAGAGCGCATTGAGTCTTGCTAAGAATTCAGCGCCGCGAAATGGTTTAAGCTGATATCCAACAACCCCCATATTCATATAAGGACGCAACTCTGAATCTACCACATCACCAGACAAAAACAAAAAAGGAGAAGTCACCCCCTTTTCTCTTAAGATCTTTAATAAATCGATGCCGGAACCGCCAGGCATATTTAAATCACTGATAACGAGCTGAATAGTTCCTCCCGTTTTCAAATAATCAAAAGCCACTTCGGAGGCCTCTTGGGCCGAACCTGCTGAAAGGCAATTAAAACCTTCATCGATAAGTAGATCGGTTATGAGTTCTCTTAAATCTTTTTCATCATCAACAATCAAAAGAGTTTTGCTCATACCGATCTCCAAAATAAACCGCTTACTTAACTTTGTTAGCTTCGCCTTCGATGACAACATCTACGTCTTCACCAACGACAAAGCCGGCAGCCTTAGCCATAGGCTTGTTCCAGGTGATTCCGAAATCTTTTCTGACAATTTTAGTTGTGGCACTGAAAACGATTTTTTCATTGCCCCAAGGATCTGAAGTCACGCCTTTATAATCGACAATCAAAGTTACAGGCTTAGGGACACCATTAAGTAAAAGTTCACCCTCGATCTTATCAAATTTTTTCCCTTTCATTATAACGTTTTTCAAAGCGAACGTCATGTAGCGCTTAGCTTCCACTAACTCTTTTTTATCGTTACGAACACCAAAGAAATCGGGACTTTTTAAATGCTCATCTCTTTTAGGATCATTGGTGTTAATGGAATCAAGATCAACTTTGACATCGAGCTTACTCAATTTATTAGCCTTCTCGTCAAAATCCAAATTTCCCTCGAACTTATCGAATCGTCCATTCACGGTCGCAATCACCAAATGCTTAATTTTAAAAGTTATACCAGTATGAGACACATCTAAGGTGTAACTGGCGGCTAAAACTTGTGAACCAAATAACAAAGCAAATAAAAACACTTTCAACATGAACACTCCTTTTAAATTGAATAGCAGTTTTCCATCTAAAGTAATAATATTTAAGATCCCGTCATACATACAATCGATAACGCACCCGACTTTAGAATTAATCACTTCGTGGATTCCCTTAACAATTCAAGATTTTAGATATTTTTTTGAAGAATTATCTGTTCCAACTCTTATATATAAAAATGAGCCCTAGAGAGGTTCGCTCAATCTAAAACAAAATATACCTTTAAGGGGAGATTCCACTAACTAGATTCTGCTGAAAAAGAGTTAAATTGAAGGCGGCAAGCTTCAAATCGAACGAGGCGTAGTTCCCCTACGTTGAGTGAGAGA
>CAZYOE010000051.1:0-21325 GCA_964648725.1 uncultured Pseudobdellovibrionaceae bacterium
AACATTACATTAACAACCAATCTGCCGGTTTATCCCGGCGCACGGAGGATCTATGTCAAAAATAAAGTTTGTTTGTTTAGCAGCACTACAGGTCGCGATCTTATTTTCCGCCCCATTACTAAGAGCCGGCACCACTGAACCTCGTTTTCAAAAGGTTATTTACATTGTTTTGGAAAACAAAGACTATCGTGACGTTTTGAAAAACACTTACTTTAAAAATTGGGCCGCCCAAGGGGCCAGCTTTACTAAGTTCTTTGCCCAGACTCACCCATCCCAACCAAACTATATTGCCATGATCGCCGGCGACACTCTTGGCGTTAATTCCAACAGCAATGTCACACTCAACGAAAAACATTTAGGGGATTTACTCGAAGAAAAACACTTTAATTGGCGGGTCTATGCTGAAGACTTCCCGCGCCCTTGCTATCTCGACGCAACTTCAGGGGCTTACGCTCGCCGCCATGTTCCGTTTTTGAGCTTTAAAAACGTCCAACAGAACTCTCAGCGCTGCGCCCGAATCATGAACTTCAGCAATATGGAAAAGGATTGGAAAGATGGAAAACTCGCCGAGTTTAACATGGTCATTCCAAACAATAAAAGCAACGGACATGACACGAATATTGCTGCGTCGGCAGCCTGGATCCATAACAAATTTAACTCTTTTCTGAAAAATCCACAACTGATGAAAGACACTCTCGTCATCATCACGTACGATGAAGGCAGCTACACCTTAAAAAACCAAATCTATACAGTTTTATTGGGTCCAAGCATAAATCCAGGCAGCACCAATACCGACAAGCATACGCATTACAGCTTGCTCCGCATGATCGAAGACGAGTGGGGACTCAACTCCCTTGGCAGAGGCGACCAAGCCGCGCCTTCCGTGCTCCATATTTGGAAATAAACCAATTTTAGTTGTGCGTAATTAGCGAAGTATGCCAGGGACCACTTCTTTCAAGTAGCGCTGTATTTCCGTACCCACCGAGCGTAATTGAAGGTCAAAGCCAAGCCATGATTGATTCATGGCTTCGACTTTACCTTGGCGAATTTGATTTTCTAAATCTTCTGAGGCCTGCCTAAGCTCATTAGCGCCGATGTAGCCAGCCACCGCTTTTAAAGACAATAAAAGTCTTTGTGCCTGAACCAATTTTCCCTCTTGTAACCATTGCCGCAATTGAATTGAACTGGCCCCATAGTCTCGCAAGAATTTTTCCGAAACATCCGCTAAAAGAGTTTTATTTCCTGCCACATTTTTTAAGGCCAATTCCCATTGGACGGATCCCGCTGGCTCCGAATAACTCTCAACCTCATGAGGTTCAGATTCTCGCACCAAAGGATTACACCATCGCGAAAGGGTTTTTATCAAAAGTTCCGGTTCAACCGGTTTAGTAAGATAGTCACTCATGCCTAAGGCCAAACAGTGCTTTCTCTCCTCAGGAAGGGCATGGGCCGTCATGGCCACCACAGGGAGATCTTTCCACTCCTTCTTTTGGCGAATGCGACTAATGGTTTCATAACCATCCATGACCGGCATTTGCAGATCTAACAGGACTAAATGTATGGGCTCGTTGGACTCTTCTAGTATCCGCAAGGCTTCAGCACCATTGTGTGACAAAATCACTCTCGCCCCGACTTTTTCGAGGATGTCGCGCGCCACCAACTGATTCACTTCGTTATCTTCGACTAAAAGAATCTGACGTCCTTCAAGGCGATAGTTACTTTCACTTCTGCTGGTACGTCGAACTCCGGACTTAAAAGCAGAACCATCGCTGACGAGTTCATGGAGATTGCGTAAAAACACCCATGGGTAAGTTGGCCGTACCATCCAATAATCAACGCCAAAACCTATTTCGTTTCCAACAGGAGTGATTGCCTTTGAGAAGTCCATCAAAATTACCAATCGAAAACGTGTTTCAAGACCCGCAAAAGACTTTTTCAAATTCGCTAAATAATGACGAACACTATCTTCAGCCCACGAAAGTCGATCAATAAATACATAATGTAATGACTCTGGATGACTTGATGCTAAATCTGCTGGAAACACTTCAATAAACTCTTTGAGACTTCGAAGGGCGCGCCCTCTCAATTTGAACAACTTAAGAAGCTCATCCAAATTTTGACGGGACTTTTCATTCTCTTCAATAAACCACAGCGTGATTTGCTGTGGGAAATCGCCTGCTGGAGCTAGCAACAGTTGGTTTCCAGTAACTTGCAAACCAAGTTCGAACGAAAGTATAGTTCCTTTGCCTCTGGCACTTTGAATCGAAATCGTGCCACCCATCATCTCAACCAGTTGGCGTGAAATACTGAGTCCAAGACCGGTCCCCATGTACTTGCGAGTGGACGATCCATCTCCTTGCACGAAAGGTTGAAAAACCCGAACGATGTCGTCTTCACTGAGCCCTATGCCGCTATCCTCCACCGCAAACTGAATATGAACATTATCACCAGCTCGGTTTAGCACTTCGACGACCAACACCACCTCACCCTGATCTGTGAACTTAACGGCATTATTAGCTAAATTGGTTAAAACTTGTTTTATACGGAGATCATCACCCCTTAAAAACTTAGGAACATCGCCGATCAAGCGACAAAAACAGCTGAGGCCTTTTTCCTCAGCCGGAATTCTCACGAGATTAAAGACGTCCTCAATCAAACTTTGCAAAGAGAACTCGCGACGTTCGACCTCCATTTTTCCAGCTTCAATCTTTGAGACATCGAGAATGTCATTGATAATGCCTAAGAGGCTCTTGGCCGAGGCCCCAAGGCGCTCTATATATTCAGCCTGATCGACTGATAAGGGGGTCTTAGATAGCAAATACGACATCCCAATGATGGCATTCATTGGGGTGCGAATCTCATGGCTCATATTAGCGAGAAACATACTTTTGGCGTCATTGGCCCTTTCTGCTTCTTTTTTTGCCAATTGTAGACTGGCATAGGTTTCCTGCCAAGGTGTGATATCCTGTGCTTCCCCCCAAACAAGATCCTGGTTGGTTTCTAGGACTCGCACTCGGCGAAAAACAATGAGCAATGAAATGGGGTGATCCATACGACCCGCTTGAGCTCGAACACTAAGGACCTGAGCCTCAGCAGGATCATCCGCCGGCAAAACTTGAAAATTTCTAAATATCTGAAATAGACTCAATGACTCTGGAGTTCTTTCACCCACTTCTAAGAGCCTTTGAAAGGATGGGTTTACTAAAGCTAACTTCCCTGACTGGTCACAAAAAAAGAAGGCCTGTGAGGAATAACTCCAACCGGAGCAAGTTGGGTGGGTAGAGTCCTTACAGATGGAATCAATCTCGTTCGGTTTGAGTTTTTGAATTTGGGATACGAAGCTTTCCCATGACATCAACTGAGGGATCAAGTCCCTCGCTGAGTGCAAAAAAGATTCCATTAATTGATTTATGTGGCTCTTCATCCTTGAGTCACTTTCTATCAAACAACGACGCGGTATCCCTCGCCCACAACTGTCTGAATCTGAACTTTAGATTGTGTAATTTTCTTTCGCAAATGTCCAATGTGAGTGTCGACAGTTCGATCCGTCACGTGCATTTCCTCACCCCAAACTTCTTTTAATAAAGCCGTCCGGGAAAGAACTTGTCCGTGGGCTTGAATCAGATTGAGTAAAAGTTTGAACTCTAAGGAAGTCAGGGCAATGGTTCCGTTGCCTTCTTCTTTTTCAAGCCATACTTTTTGTTTAGGAACAGAGATAATTAAATCCCCCATGCGAACATTTTCAAGGGAGCCTTTTTGCGCCTCTAGTTTCCGTAGCTTTGCTTCGATACGAGCTAAGAATTCGGGTGCTTCAAAAGGTTTTACGATGTAATCGTCAGCGCCAACAGAGAACGCCGACACTTTTTGAGTGGTATCATCGTGAGCGGTCAGTACGAATACAGGCGTATTTTTCCAGCTAGGTGTCCCTACGAGTTCACCCAAGAAGTTAAGACCATCGCCATCAGGAAGCCCAACATCAAGTGTCACCAAGTCATAGTGCTTCTGACCTAAGAAACGTCGCGCTTCTTTAAGATCTCTCGCAAAGTCAACTCGGTACGCCTTAAGTACAGACTCCAACATTAGGATCATCTCTCGATTATCCTCAACACACAGTAACTGCTTCATATTTCTATCCCTTAAAATATGCCTTCTAAAAAGTTAAATTTACTAAACTTTGTCAAGTATGCGAAAGCACTTTTACCTTGTAAACACATTAAGTTTTCTTAACATGTCCACTACTTAAGCATATCCACCTTTGTCCAGTTTAACAATATCTCAACTAGACTCAAATTTTCATGAAAGGTACCGATTAGATTTGAGATAAAACCGAGACGCTTTTGCCTTGGAATCTCAATTTGAGGAGGACCAGCCGTGTCGCAAACTGGAGCGCGTAAGCTTAAAAAGGGAGAACTTTTATTTTCAGAAGGTGAACCAATCACCTCTCTCTTTTTTATTCAATCTGGTCGCGTCAAATTCTTTTTGCCACGAGGCAAAGGGATCGACTTCCAGCTTTTGAATGCGCCTTTTGTGACTGGTGAAATGGCTTTATTTACTTCCGGAAAATACCCTCTTTCCGCAATTGCGATGTCTGAAATTTCAGCTTTTGAAATCCCGATCGACTCCGCCAAACAAACTCTCGAAAATGCCCCACAATTTTTCAAAACTCTGACCAAAGGACTCGTAGAACAGGTTAAATCTTTGGTGACTGAACTCAAAGGCCACAAGTTGGAGCTTGACCCTTCACCTTGCCCTGGGGAAATCATTCCCCGCCTCTTTGGTGGCGTATTTCACACTATTAAACATACCAGTAAAACCATGGCGGATGGCTCCGTCGAGGTCGACTGGGGCGTTATGAAGAAGTACACCTATCGTATCTTCAACCTATCCCAAGACAAAGTCGAAGGCGTTAATAACTTGATGGCTAAATTCGGCCATGTTCAGTTTAAATACGAGAAACTAGATGACGACCCTGAAGCTCCGGAACAATTGAGCAAGATTTATTACAAAAACCATCAGCTCTTAGAAACCTTCTTCGAATTCTATCAATTTTATTTTTACAAGAGTGGCAAACAGGATATTTTAAAATATGAAGAAGCCATTTTTAACATTGTCAGAGGTCTATTGACTATAGCCTCTGACACCACGCCCGATAAAGCCGGTACGGTAAAACTAGAACTCGATACACTTTTAGATCATCTCAAAAAAGAATTTGCGCAGAATGTGACAGCCAGTCATTGGCAAGTTTTAGAGAACAAAGGGCTATTCTCAAAGAGAGCTCAAGGATCTGATGGAAAGTTTTATATCTCGTTCCATCTCGATGATTTTCAGAAAACTTTCTTAGCATGGAGATTTCTCAGAGAAATTGCCAAATGGAATGCCATTGGTTCCATTAATCCCAAAGATCCAGAATTTCCCGTGGCCACACCGGCTGCTCCAGCCGCGTCGGCCGCAGTTGTTAGTGACAGCACATGTCCAGAGTGCAAAGCACCCACAAACGCCCAACAAAAATTTTGCGGCGAATGTGGAGCAAAACTCGCCGCCAAAGCTGCTTAAATAAATTCTGCTGTTTGAATCGTCCCTGGGCATAGATCCATTTGAGACAATGTGGCACCGATTAAATTTTTCTCATCGTCGACTCTTGAAATTCCCAAAAAAAGGTTCATTCTGGAATTAACCGAAAGGAGGAGGTTTATGGTCCCTCTAAAAGTAGACTATAAGAATTTCGAAGAGCATCTTGAATTAAACCCAATTATTGAGGAGCAAGTAGAGAGGTTAGAAAAATATTTTGATCGAATCACTTCATGCCATGTGGTGGTTTCTAAACCCCACAATCGCCACCAAAATGGCCATGTCTATCATGTGCATATTGACTTACACATCCCTGGCTCAGTTATCGCCGTCACTCGAGAACCAGAACGCGATGAACGCCATGATGATATCGGGATCGCCATCCGCGATGCCTTTAAAACTTGTAAGAGAAAACTACAAGACTACACTGATCGCTTACGTCATGACGTTAAATCTCACGAACGTGCAAAAATAGGCTGATATCATTGAATTGATGTCGCCAGGTGAAAGGGACCGCAGAGACGGTCCCTTTTTCATTTATTGGCACTAAATGTGAAGGACCATTGAGTTACTAAGAGGTATTTGCTTATGAAGGTCCTTGTGGTTACATCTGAACTCACCTTTGTCCCAAAAAACTATCACGCCTTGATCATGGGTTTACCTGAAATTCCAGAGATTTACGGACTCATGGTTATTCGCAACCGAAATTGGTCGCTGCTGATTCAAGGGTTAGCTGGCATATTCTCAAATGCGGCCCCTGCCCTAGGTTGGCAACTTGTTAAAAATTTTGTCACCCCGTCGACTCTGATGCGTAAACGCCAATTTGAACGCCACGGGAAAAAGTTTTGGCTCATTGATGATATTAACTCTGAATCAACCCTCGAAATTTTACGCCGTGAAAAAATTGATCTGATTATTAATGCACGCACCCGTTCGATCTTTAAGATCCCTGTTTTAGAGACTCCTCGCCTCGGCTGTGTCAACATTCACCATGGTCTTCTGCCAGAACAACGCGGATTGATGTGTGACTTTTGGGCGCATTCCGAAAAAATCCCATGCGGCTTTAGCCTCCATGAAATGACTCGAAAAATCGACGACGGTCGTATCATTCGACGCGTAGAAGTTCCCCGCAGTGAAAGCGGATACATGGAGTACCTCCAGCGAGCCAGTTTGTTGGAACTAGCTATGATCCGCAATTTCCTGCGCGAAGTCCGAGAAACCGGCGGCTGGAAAGGGGCGGATAACCATCTCGCAATACCTTTTCGTTATCGCAAAAATCCAACCATTAATGACTTTTACGACTTTAAAAAATCAGGTTTAACAATATGACAAAAATTCTCTTTCTCCATGGCAATGCGGGCACTCACAATGACGCAAAACCGCTGCAGCAATTTATGGAGCAATCAGGAGTCACAGTCGATGAATTTCTGACTCCCGATCTTTACCAACAACCAGCTCTTCATAAGTTATTAGCAGGTAAAGACTGGAGCGTTATTACCCATAGCTGGGGTTGCTATTATTTGCTGAACCAACTTGAAGAAATTGAGCATCACATTCGCAAAATAATCTTTGTGAATCCCTATGTCATCCAGGAATCTCCACTCTCAATGGCAGCACGATTTCTTATTCAAGCTCCCTTGATCGGCCAAACCTTACTGCAATCAAGTCACAAAAAACAAAAAGACGAGTTTGTGACTAAAATGCTAAAGCCCGCTTCTGACAGCGATATCCCTTATGCTCGTGAACTCAGAAAACAAATAAATAATCTGACTTTATGGATGAAAGCGGCGGAAAATAAAATCCAACAACAAAATAATCCGATCAAACTTCAAGAACTCACTGATATCCCGGCAGTGGCTTTAATCGGCGAACAAGATCAAGTCTGCAACAACAAAAAACAGCTCAACGTTTTGCAGATTTTGATTCCCAATCTCAAAGTCACTCAATTTAAAAATGGCGGGCACGGAATGATCTGGACCCATCTTAATGAAATTTCTAAGGAGGCGTCATTATGACAACCACAAATATCGGATACCATGCTGGTACTAGCGAACTGAACAACGTTGTTGCTTATATGGATCAACACTTGCGCGACTTTCCAGATCGCGTAGCCCTTCGTTGGGTCAAGAAAGAAAGCCTCATGGCTTGGGATGGAAATCCCAATACTCCACTTGTTCACGACCAAATCACCTATCGTGACTTCAGCTCGCGCATTAATCATTTTGCGCAAGGACTCCTCAATATCGGAATTAAAGCCGGAGATCGAGTCATTATTTTTCTTCCAATGAGTCTTGATATGTATACGGCCATGTTTGCAGTTCAGCGCATTGGCGCGATTTCGGTTTTTCTTGATAGCTGGGCCCGACGCAGTCATTTAGGAGCTTCCGCAGAATGCGTGAGCCCTAAAGCCATGATTAGTTTTGAACAAGCCTTTGCTCTTGTGGATGAAGTCGAAGAGTTTGAAAACATGCCGATTCGCGTGCTCTATGGTCCTGGGCAAAGGGGCACCCATAGCTTCCACAGTTTAATTGCTGCGACTCCCACGGGAATGGCTCCCGTTGAAAGCGAAGCCACCGCCCTCATTACATTTACCACAGGAAGTACTGGGACTCCAAAGGGCGCGAACCGCACTCATCGCTTTTTATCGGCGCAGCACTTAGCACTCTCTAAAGTGATTCCTTACACCGAAAAAGACATCGATATGCCAGCGTTTCCAATTTTCTCACTCAATAACCTCGCTTCTGGCGTAACTACGATTCTTCCTGCTCTTGATCTGGCCGCGCCTTCCGAAAGAGATCCTGCTCTTTTGGCATGCCAAATTATTAATGAAAAAATTAACTGCACCACTCTTTCACCTTCGATGCTTGTTGGTTTGAGCCGCTATTGTCATCAGCATAATATTAAACTCACTGGTCTTCGTCGCGTTGTGACTGGAGGGGCTCCAATCAGTCAAGATGATGTTGAGCACTTCTATGGAATTGCCCCGCAAACGGAACTTTGGATTTTGTACGGCTCAACCGAAGCAGAACCCATGGCTCACATTGAAGGCCGTGAGATGATTCGTCATAAAAAAGATCCAGATCAAGTTGCTGAAGGTGTGAATGTTGGTGAGATCTCTGAAGATATCGACTATAAATTTATTAAGCTTATCAAAGGCCCTATCGACCTTAAACAAACCCCTTGGCGTGAAATCGAGGTTGCTCAGGGCGAGGTCGGTGAGTTTATTTGCACGGGCGACCACGTTTGCCGTGATTACTATAATAACCCAGGAGCTTTTACCTCGACCAAAATTCTTGATGAGCAAGATCGCGTTTGGCACCGCACCGGTGATCTATGCTATCTCGATAATGATAAAAATCTCTGGATGGTCGGTCGAGTCAATAATGCCGTAGTCCGCGATGGCAAATATTACTTCCCGGTGAGAGCGGAAGTTCTCATGAAGAAAATAGATTTTGTTTATCGTTGCGGATTTTTCGGAATGTCCGACCAACAACTGGGCGAGAAAACCGTGGCGGCAATTGAACTTCATGCCACCATTGATACCAAGACTTTCGATTTTAGAATGGCCAAGGCCACGGTACAACAGCTCTTCCGGGAACAAAATATTCCGCTTGATGAAGTCTATTTTGTCACTAATGTACCAATGGATCCACGTCACCATTCGAAGGTAGAGTATCACCACTTGCGTGAAATGATCGAGAAAGAGCCGGGGGTGATTCTTGGATAAAGCAAAGACCTCCAACCGCCCTCGTGGTGAGCGTCGGTCGACTGAAGGCAGGTCATCACCGTCCCTGTCGCGACAGCGTTCTCCCCAACGATCTTATTATCAACGCCAGCGTCGAAACCATGTGGGCACGCGAAATCTTACTTCACTGAGTCTTTCAAAACGATGGTTGATTTTTATCAAAGAGCGATTTTCTCCGATTACCTATGTTCCGATGATTTTGCTTTTTGTATCGATGAATGGCGCTTTTGGCTCAAATATTTCCGGAGTTAGCTGGATCAATCCTCATTTAGCGATCGTTATTCCCTTGATCATGAGTTTTTTCTTTCGTATGCGGCTTTTTGACGAAATTAAAGACTATAAGACTGACATCAATGTAAACCCTAAGCGCCCGCTTCCAAGAGGTCTATTGCGCATCCACCAGGTCAAAAAAATGATCTTTGCGCTCATGCTCATCGAACTTCCGTTGGCAGCTTCCCTAGGCCTACCGGTCTTTGCTGCTTATATTATGGGTCTTTGTTTCAGCTTACTAATGTACAATGAGTTTTTTCTCAGCGATTTCCTTCGTCACAAACTGACCACCTATGCTGTTTCACACACTTTCGTCAGTATTATTTTGGGAATGATCACAAGTCTCGCTCTCGTTGGTACGCCCTCCACCTTATCTCTGAATGGTTCACTCGGATTTTTCTTTAGTAACTGGGCGCTCTTCAATTTGTTTGAATTTGCACGCAAGAGCTTTGCTCCTTCTGAAGAAAGAGAAAATGTTCCCACTTACTCCAGTTTGTTTGGTATCAGGGGCGCTTGGGCCCTCAGTATGTCCCAGATTCTTTTGACCCATGGGGCGCTTTACATAGCCACCCAAAGTTGGAACATCCCCTTAGTCGGAATCACCCTTGGTTACATTGTATTAAGTCTTTACTATTTGATTGCAGGCACCGAAAAGGCGGCGGTCTTTTTCAGGAATTTGACCAGTGTGGTGCTGCTCCTCTCTGAAATTTCTATTCTTTATTGGTTGAGGTAAACTATGTTTGTTTTGAAGAAATCAGTTCCTGCCTTCGCGAAACAACAGGCTGGAGGCAAAGGTTACAACCTTTATCGCCTCACGAAGGCCGGCGTACCCGTTCCCGAATGGTTTGTCTTGGGTCGTGATCATTTTCAAAACTTCATTCAGCAACCCGAGATTTGCCCAATGTTGACTTCCATTACTTCTGACTTTGAAACCGGAAAAATTTCTGGGGATCAGGCTGAAGGCCAAATTCAAAATCTTTTTTTGCAACAGCCCTTACCTGAAGCACTCATTGCTGGCGTCAAATCCGCTTTGGCCTCAGAGAAGATCATTGGCAAGGTTTCCGTGCGTTCTTCAGCCGCCGATGAAGACAGCTTGAGCCACTCCTTTGCCGGTCAACTCTCGAGCTTTCTCTATATCCAAACTTTTGAAGAAATTCTACGATCCATTAAACTGTGCTGGGCTTCAGGTTATACCGCTCGAGGATTGGCTTATCGCAAAGAGAACAAACTTGACCTCACTAAAATTCAAGTTGCCGTTGTTGTTCAACGCATGATTGATCCGGAAAAATCAGGCGTCCTTTTTACTTGCGATCCCGTCAAGAAATCCTTGGAGTCTTATGTTATCTCTTCCGTTTATGGTGTGGGAGAAGGCCTAGTGAGTGGCGCACTGGATGCGGATTCCTTCTGGCTCAATTCTGCTACGGGCGAGCTTCTCAATTCTTCCATTGTCAGCAAAAAAGAAAAATTCTCAACTCTTCCTGGTATGGGCACCGTCAAACAAGATGTGCCACTTCAATTTCAAGAACAACCCAGTCTCAACGAGCGAGAGCTTTCGCAGCTCTTCCAATGGGCGCAAAAGATTCATAGCCAGTGGAATCGTCCCCAAGATATCGAGTGGGCCCTCAGTGAGGGTCATATCTACTTTTTGCAGACTCGTCCCGTCACTAATCTGGACGTGCAACTCGTGGGTTATCCTCATTTGTGGGATAACTCCAATATCGTAGAATCTTATGGAGGATTAACCTCGCCGCTTAGCTTCAGCTTTGCTCTCCGAAATTATCGCGCCGTCTATGTTCAATTTTGTGAAGTCCTGGGAGTTCCCAGTGAAATCATCAAAGACATGGAAAGCTATTTAGGATTTATGCTCGGTCACATCCGTGGTCGCGTTTATTATAATCTCTTTAACTGGTATAAATTAGTGGGCGTTTTACCGGGGTTTCAGAACAACCGGGAATTTATGGAAACAATGATGGGTGTGAGCCAAGCCTTGAGCCCTGAAATTGCCGACCGCATTCAACCTCACCCCTCTTGGAATACACTCGTAGGTCGATGGCGCAAATTTATCACTGGAATTAATTTTTTAATTTATCATGTTCGAATTCAAACTATTGTGGATCAATTTCTGAGCAAGTTCCACAGTGATTACGATTACTATCGACACATGCCATTTGCCCAACAGCGTGGAGATCAACTTCTACAAGTCTACCTAGAGATTGAGCGCAAGATGCTGGGCCAATGGAAAGCACCCATTATTAATGACTTTCTTTGCATGGTTCACTTTGGTCTTCTTCGCAAACTCACTAAATCTTGGTTATCAGATCTTGACCAGAATATTCAAAATGACCTCATGGCTGGAGAAGGTGGCCTTGAAAGTGCTGAGCCTACCAAGGCCGCATTAAAATTAGCCCATACAGCCCAGCAAGATCAAGAACTGCAAAACCTTATTGTCGAAACCGAGGCTTGTCTCCTCCTCGAAACTCTGAATCAATCTCGTTTTCAGGATTTCTACAAACAGGTTCAAAGTTATTTGGATCGTTTTGGATTCCGTTGCATGAGCGAAATGAAATTGGAAGAAATTGATCTCGTTACCGACCCATCTTACTTATTTGTAATTCTCAAAAACTACCTCAAAAAGGGTAAAGTGGAACTTCATAATGATGCTCGGGAAAAAGCTCTTCGTGCTGATGCGGAAGGTAAAGTCGCTGGCCATCTTAGCCGCCTAAAACGATCGATTTTTTTCTGGGTGCTCAAACACGCGCGCAAAGCTGTTAAAAATCGTGAGAACACTCGGTTCACCAGAACACGTATTTATGGGGTCGCTCGTACGATCTTTCAAAACATCGGAGAAGATCTTTCAGCTCAAAGTATCCTTGAAAATCCCCGGGATATTTTTTGGCTGACCATTGAAGAGATCATTGGGCTGTATAATGGTACACTTCCCAGTGCTGACTTGAGGGCCTTTGTGAACTTGCGCAAAGATTCTTACAGGGCGTATGAAGAAGATCCGGACCCACGTATTATGACTCGAGGGCCTGTTTATTTTAATAATGCGTTCAACAAAGAAGAAGAGACCGTTATCGTTAAGGATGATGACGCCGATCTTCAAGGGCTTCCCTGCTGCCCTGGAGTTGTTGAGGGCACGGTCAAAGTGATTTTAAACCCCACGGATAACTTGGAACTCAATGGTGAAATTTTAGTGACAGCTCGAACAGATCCAGGTTGGGTTCCTCTCTACCCGTCGATCAGCGGTTTGCTTGTGGAACGCGGAAGCCTTCTTTCGCACTCAGCAATCGTGGCGCGTGAAATGGGCATTCCGGCGGTGGTCTCTATTCCGCAATTAACAAAGACTTTAAAAACAGGAATGCGTATACGTATTGATGGCAAGAAGGGTATCATCAAGATTCTTGAATCATAACTGCACGGCCCGATTCAGGGTAATTCCCACTAGGGGGACTTCTTAATAGGGAGAGGCATTGGATGTTTTTTGCGACTTCGGAACGGCCTCTCCATGATCCAATGTACTTTAAAATTTCAATAATGCTGCGTTTTCCCGGAAGTAGATAGATTCTGGATCGCGGTTTTTTTGAATTCTAAAGAATAACGCAGAAAAAGCCTCAATCAAACAAGATTGATGGCGCAACGAACCAACTCGTGACCTTTCAACATTTCTTATTTGCAAGAGTAAATAAATTCATTCTATGAATAGGGTCGCCCATACAAAAATAGTCCTCAATCGAAAGGAATTTTGCTCTATGAAAACGCTACTCTTATCAATTTCGTTACTCTTAGGTGCCTTTCAAAGTACTGCCCATGCAGAGCTTCCGGCCAGATTTAATAAAGACGAGATTGAAGTGAATGTTCTAAAGAAGTTTATTAGTATCCAGTCTGATTACGAAGATTTTTATCGTATCACCTCCACTGAAATTATGGAGACCGTCGACAATACCTATGGCTTGCCAGGCTATATTGTTCAAATTAACTACTCAACACCGACTTGTGCCAAAAACTACTTTCGAGGTCTTGCCTTTTCAGTGACGTGCACCGATGACGAATGTCCCTTCGGTATGGTTTACCGCAAGTGCTACTAAAACATAGGTAACCACTTTCGCAGCAGTAAGGCTTTCAAATCTAAAACCTTATTTTTTAGAGGCTCATTTGTCCTAACACATTAGTTTTAAGACCCCATGAGCCTCTTAATTTCGATCTCAAAATGGTCCGGCAGAAGTAACTGCCGGCCCTAAATTATCTCAATTTAGAATCAAATTACATTTTTAGTTCTTGAAGTATAGCATCAGCTTTATAAACCTTTTTCAAAAGCTCAATGATTCCCGTATTCACCACAGAAACCGCACGATTTTGTTCAGGTTCAAAAAAGTAATCTCCACCCAAACTCTGAATATTGCCATCGAAGATCAAGCCCACAATTTCGGCATTTTTATTGATCACCGGAGATCCTGAATTGCCACCAATAATATCGTTAGTGGTCACCATATTGAATGGCGTTTCCAAATTCATTTGTTTCTTGGAGTTGATCCAACTTTCAGGCAACTCAAAAGGCTCATATCCCGTTGCCCGATCAAAGGTGCCCTTTAAAAAGGTAAATGGATTCACTTCCTTTAAACCTTCTTTATAGCCCTGAACCCGTCCAACGGATATCCGCAAAGTTCCCGTCGCATCAGGATAGGAATCCGTACCAAAAAGTTTAAAACGAGCTTGGGCGATCTTCTCATGATTAACCACCAAAATAGCATCCACTTCGTTTTCATATTTTTCCCGGATAGCCCTTGCATAAACATCCATAAGCGTTGCCACCTTCAAAAGTGGGTCCTCCTTTTTTACAATCAAATCTTGTTTACCGAAGAGTTCCTGCCTGTTCGAAATTTCCTTGAGTGATGTTTTCTTAACGAGCTCAACCGCTAAATCAGCGGGAGATTTTACTTTGAACAGCTGATTTACAAACTCGTGATCAGGCGATAGAATTTCACGAAGTTTTATAAAGTAATTTCGTAGATAAAGAACTTCGGTTTCAGGATAAATCTTAGCTTCTGTAAAAAACTGCATTTTAAGTTCAGGTAATTTGGCCTCAGTGAATTCACGCAAACGCTTTTCATTAGGCTTGCCAAGTTCAACACCCGAGCGAACAAGGGTCTTTGCAATCCAAAGCAATTTAGAATTGCCATCAAGAACTTCTACATACCTCCACGCCGGATATATGGATCTAAATTTCGCATAGGCACCATCAATAGCGGCGAAGGCCTCAGGCACTTGTTTTTTTAATTTCGCCTCCTCTTTTTGTTTGGCTAAAATCAAGCCATGATCATTCAGCGCGGACAAACGACCTCTGCTGACTTTCAATGAATTTTCCACAGAGAATAAAAGATCGTGCGAGGAGAGTGCCGCTTCTTCTCCGCGATTTTGATATTCCGTCAATATTCCCCGAATTTCAGAATTATACATTAAAGTATCTGGAATGCGAACTTCGCGTAAAAAGGCTAAATCAGCCAAAGTTGACAATCGATTGGTGCGCCCTGGATGACCGGTCACAAAAGTAAGGTCTTGGTCCTTAGCGGCCTGCTTAGACCAACTAAAATAGTGTTCATTTTTGAGGGGCTCGTTATTTTTATAAACGCGTAGAAGGGCCATATCGAGATCATAGCGCGGAAACATAAAATTATCTGGGTCACCACCAAAAAAAGCAATTTTAAACTCTGGCGCAAAAACTAAGCGTATATCCTGATAACGTTCGTATTTGTACACGTGATAGCGCCCTCCTTGAAAGAGCGTTATCACGTCACAGCGAACATCTTCTCGCCCTTGACTGCAATCACTTTCCAATTGGGCCATTTTTGCTTTGCGAGCTTTCTGAAACTCTTCCCCAGCCTTACCTTTTGTCGCGGCCAAAACTCCTGAAGTCACATCCTTGATCTCAATGAGACGACTCACTTCTAACTCGGGACACTTTTTTTCCTCTGCCAGAGAACGCGCGATAAAACCATCACGAATATAATTTTGGTTGGAAGCGGAAAGCTGCTCAATGCACTCATGGGCGCAATGATGATTGGTCATCACTAAACCTTTTTCAGAAACAAAACTGCCCGAGCAACCGCCACCAAGCTTGGCCGATGCTAAACGAACTTTATTGAGCCAGGCTTCTGTGGGTTCAAAACCATAGCGAGCTTTGACTGTTTTGGCAGGAAACTGGTTCAATAGCCACATCCCTTCGTCTGCAAAACCCAGTTCCCCCCATAACGCCCCAGTGAGAACCAATATCCAGAGTTGGATCAAATTCACTTTCATAAACAATCTCCCAGTTAATAAAGTTCCAAAACCCAATCCATAACATTCTGCTTTTTTCATTGTCGAGAAGTGAGCACCACACCATGAGCTTCAAAATCTTCAGTGTCTCACAAAAATCTGGATCCTCCCCATTTTTACTGCTACAGTCTCAAGAATTCATGATGGCATCTTAAGTGCCACCCCTAAAATAGGAGTTTCAATGAGTGTCCTTGCATCAGATGCATTAATTCCTCAGCTCATTAACAAATCAAACAATAAGCTTTTAGCTGAAACTGCCTTATGGCTTGGCGGCATTTTTCTTTTGAGTGTTCTCGCCCAAATCGCCATTCCACTGCCTTGGACACCCGTCCCAATAACAGGGCAGACTTTAGGGGTCGCATTGGTGAGCCTCTCCTGGGGCCGTAAGCGAGCTTTTTCCGTACTCATCTCTTACCTTATTTTAGGCTCCCTCGGATTACCTATTTTTGCCATGGGTAGCAGTGGCTTACTCCTTGGACCCACCTTGGGGTATCTATTGGGAATGGCCCTGGCGAGTTTGGCTGTTGGGCATCTTGCGGACCGCGGCTTCACAAAAACTTTCACCAAATCCCTCCTTGCAGCCTTCACTGGTAGCCTTATTATTTTCACATTTGGATTGATCGGTTTGTCATTTTTTATTCCTCACGATAAACTTATTGCCGCTGGCCTCCTGCCTTTTATCCCCGGTGACATCATCAAGAACTTCTTGGCGGCAACTATTTCTAGGTCCATTCGCCGAAACTGAGATTGATGAAAAGTATTTGGTCTGAAATTGAAACCAGTAATTCCCGGTAAAGGATTTTCATGGATGAGCCGGCTGTGGGGAATAGATTAAGACGGCGTCATTCCGTTCTTTAAATTCAAGTAGGGTTTCTATGTTAGAAATAGGCCAAACGTAAAAATAACCTTTTTCTCCAGAATCATAAATGATCGTGAAGCCATTTGATCTCTCATCGACAAAGTATCCATAGGCAACGACAGCGTGTCGATAACGATCATAGGCTGGACTCGTTTCGATAATTGTCTCGGCTATATGACCTTTCTCATCATAAATTTGCCCCCATTGAGTATCAACATCAACATCGAGAATCACCGGAGCGTGGCCCAAATGAGCTACGACTTCTTTGATAGAATGAGTCACTTTATTTTTTATTCCCAATTTATTTAGGAATTCTGAACGGGCCACTACCTGCCTATCTCCGAAGGGTTGCCGCAAGTGAAACAAGATCTCCCAAAAACCGGGCAAATAATCTGTGATTCCAATCTCAGAACCAAAAAAGTGATTCATTTTGTCGACGGTGGCCAAATCACCGTCGATAATGTCTTTCCACTGCGAGCTATTCTCAGAAACCATGCTATTTAAGTTCAGGATTCGAAGCGCGTGAATGAGACTCCATATAGTACAGGTTTTTGAATTCCCTTGAGCACTTATTTTAATCATTGATTGGGCCATGATTGGCGTTGAACCTTGGTTTACTGGCTCTAAGCTAAGAGTTTTCAGCAATTGATGGCGTGACAAATCATAGAAATAGAAGGCATTCTCGCGTTGACCTAGAAAAGCGGCTCTTAACGCCGGGGAATTATTAACGACAAGCTCAACAACCTGGCCCACTGCCAAATAAGCTTTCGACGAGTCCTCTTTTTTTATTTTATCTTGAAAAACATTTTCTAAGAAACTTTTCCAGCAAAAACTGCCAATACATTGCTGTTCCTGTCCATTATCAATATACGCTAGTTGTGCTGCCGAAGCGAGGTTATGAAGCCAAAGTGAACAAAAACAAAACACCAATAACAAGATTTGTTTACTCTTCCTCAAAACTAAATCCTTTTCTCATATATTGGGATCAATCTCCCTTTCATAAAGCGAATTGCTCGCTCAATGGAATCGGGGAAGGAACACCTAATACCCTTCAATATTATTTTAAATTCCTGCAATCAAAGTGCCGGACGACAAAGTCGTCAGATAGGCCGAATTGAAATCCCCCACCATAGAGTGGCAGCGAATTTGCAGTCCTTCCAGCCATGCAAAAGTATATCAGCACAACGTTTATTGCCGTTTTATTAATTGGAATCATAGACTTCGCACGAGCAGAAAACTACACTTGCGAGCAACTGAGAGAGCCTTCTCACGAGGAGAAAGTGGCCATTTTTGGCTTTCGTAAAACTATTTTACATTCCATTGACCAATGCTTTGAACTCCAGCCCAAAGGCAAAGACTTTGAGGATTGTTACCAAAAGTCCTTCGAAGCCCTGATCGATAACCCCAATGTTATTAAACAAAACCCTTCGCCTTTAATGCAGCAAAAGCTGATAGAGACCATCATTGAAGGTCGATTTCATGTACTCAATCGGCAACTTTTTGGCCGAAACAGTACAGTCTACGATTCCTGGCTCAACTCCAGAACCCTTATGTTAAAGGGTCTTAGCTTCTATCCCTTGATTGAAGCTCGATTGACAGAGGTTGAACAAGCGATCAATGAGAAATTCAGAAAAAAGCGCCAGTACCTTACTCGCATACTGTCGCTAAAAACGACTCACAAACCTGACTTGAGTGGAGAATATCAAGCTTTATTGGCCGAAGAAGGACTTGCGCTTTTACAACTTGAATGGGTGAAAGAAATAGTTCGCCAAGAAGCTGCCATCAATCTCGAAAATCGCAACCATAGACTCGAAGTCCTCAAGGGAGGCACAGAAGGCCTCGCCGGTACGCTGGGCTTTTTATATATTGTCTACTATGGACGATTTATTTTTGAGCCCATCAAATTAGCCTATGGGCCCGTCCTTGCAGGATGCTCTCTAGGTGCCATCGGCGGTACCGCCATTCACTTGATTGAGAAAACAACTCACAATTTGGCCACTGCCTACAAAGACAGTACAGAACATAAAACACCACTGTCCTGTGAGTGGAGCAAAGCCATGTCAGATTCCGGTGAGCAATGGAAACAACTCGTCACTTCGGCCGCTTTCGGTTCAGCCTCAGGTTGTGTGATTGTTGGGGCCGCAATCCTCGCTCCGCGAACCACCACCGTGGCTATAGCAGGCTCCTTAGCCGAAAGCATTGGTGAAAATAGTTATAAGGCCGTCGCTAATGCGATGAACGCAAATGAAGAATTCACTCTAGCTAAGGACCTCGACAAATCAATTGCCGAAGCCGAACAAAAGAATCAACAACAATCACAGTCGTCGACATCGCTTCAGCTAGGACTTGTCGAACTCAAGCAAGCCCGTGATGTTCTACAAATTAAAAATACTGAACCGATCAAAGTGGACAACTCCAACCAGGCCTTTCACCACATCATGATGGCTCATCGATACTTTGCTGACGCTGGCGAATACACAATACAAACTATGTTATCCAGCCTACTAATGAGAAACTACATCAAGTCCTGGCTGGAGATTGAGCCTGAGACTCCGACTCCTCAGAATCCTTCGCCTGAAGCTGAATCCATCGCCGAGGAAGAAGCCGTTCATGAGGCCGTGAGCAAAAACCCAAAATCAGGAAAAGCTGCAAAGGCGGTTAACCATCTCGCCGATTCTATTTCAAAGTTAGCGCATAAATTCTCGGGGAAGGTCGGGTCCATGAGCACTCCCGGTGCCCCGACAAATCCTGAAGTGACTGATACGGACTCGGCCTATCTCGTCTTCAAAAACTTTTGGAAATCACTTTTTAGTCAGCAAGACTCTCCTCCAAAAAACTAAAACTTCTAACCGAACGTATTTGGAATTTTCATAAAAAACAAACTCCACAAAATCTGTGTTTAATTCGTATTGACAGTAGAAATGAAAATCTAACACTATCATTAACAAAAAGCCCCCAACTTTGGAGATTGTTAATGATAAAAATAGTTGCAAAAGTACTTATTGGATTCGGCGCATTGATAATACTGTTTGCTGGCTATATCCAATTTCAATTCAGCCGTGAGCAAGCCAAACAATTTCAGTCCTTGGCCTTTGCCATTCAGAATAAAGTGGCGACCGCCGATGTTGACTTAGGAAAACGATTGTATGCTGTGAGAAGTGGGTGTGTTGATTGTCATGGAAGTGACCTCTCCGGAGTCAAAGTGATGGACAATTGGGCCATGGGTACCATTTACGGCGCCAACATAACTCCCTATGCTTTGTCACAATGGACCGATGAAGAAATTGCGCGAGCCATTCGCTATGGTATCCACAAATCCGGTCGATCGTTACGATTTATGCCCTCCTATGATTACCAAGGGTTGAGCCTCGAAGATATTGCATCCTTAGTGACCTACCTTCGGAAATCTCCTCCTGTGGAAAAGAAACACCCAGAAAATACCTTTGGGCCCATTGCAAAAATGCTGGCCTTTCTTGGCAAAATGCCAGTCATGTTCCCTGCTAAGGCCATGGATCTCCAACGAGGATTCAATACTAAACCTGAAGAACAACCGACGATCGAGTTCGGAAAATATTTAGCAAACTCCTGTGTGGGCTGCCACGGTCCAGAGCTTAGTGGCGGTAAGATTCCTGGAGGTGATCCCTCGTGGCCCGAAGCCCTCAATATTCGCCTCGGAAGTAATCCGCAATGGACGGAAGCCACTTTTATTGAAACCATAAAGACCGGCAATTCCCCTACTACGAAACACCCTTTGAGAGCTCCGATGCCCGTCGGTCAGTTGGCACAAATGAACGATGTGGAATTGAAAGCTCTTTGGCTTTATTTGAGCTCGCTAAAGTAGAGTTTCAACTCAATCCTTGATGGGTAAAACGTCGAGATCTTTCTGACGAAGTTTTCGAATTTCCTCAGGGATCGCTCTTAAAATGGACTCCCCTAGAGATTCAATGAGTTCATTTTTATAGTGCTCCCGTCGATAAACAAGTCCTATTTCCCTGGCAGGAATGGGTCGTTCGAAAGGCAACAGTAAAGAGTGGGAGCCATAACTGTCCGTCGCCAACTGCGGAAGCAAAGTATAACCACCATAACGATCCACCAAGTTTTTTAGTGTTTCTAAACTACCACTTTCAAACTGAAATCGTTTTTTTTGTGACTTACTCTTTTTAATTGTACATAAATCCAAAACCTGATGCCGCAAGCAATGACCTTCTTCAAGGAGCCATATATCACCGAACTTTAGGCTGGACGATTTAACGCGTTTCACCGCACCAAGCTCGTGGTCTTTTTTGCAAAGTACAGAAAATGGTTCAAAGTAGAGTGGATACTCAAAGATTTTAGTTTCTTTGATGGGTGTTGCCAAAATTCCCACATCAATTTCATCGGCATTGAGTGCATCAACGATCCGATGAGTTTGCATTTCAAACATCTTCAAACTCAGGTCTGGAAAATCCTCTTCGACAACTGGCAATAAAAGAGGCAAAAGATAGGGAGCAATGGTTGGAATGACTCCGAGGGTTAACTCCCCAGCCACCTTCCCGGTTTGGCTCGACTTGATGATTCCTTCAATTTTT
>CAZYOE010000051.1:21335-27088 GCA_964648725.1 uncultured Pseudobdellovibrionaceae bacterium
AATCTGCTCGATGACTTTTTTGCCAACCTCACTCAATAAAATAGGTTTTTTACTGCGATCGAAAATAACAACGCCTAATTCTTCTTCTAGTTTTTGAATCTGCATGCTGAGTGTGGGCTGCGTCACATGACACGATTCGGCAGCCTTCGCAAAATGACCGTGGCGATAAACAGCCATAACATATTCGAGCTGAGTTAAAGAAAAATTAATGTTGTTAAGCATAAAACCAGCTTAATAGATAAAATCTATCAAAACAATTATAAAATCGATTTTACTAACTGGGTAACCTGGCCTAATCTGACTTCAAGTTAAATAAACAGCTTTGTGGGAAAACTACAGGGCTCAAGGAGTCGGAACAAATGCCGACAAAAAGGAGAAACATTATGAATACTCTTATCAACACTAAACTTCCTGAGTTTAAAGTACAAGCGTATCACGGTGATGCGTTTAAAACTGTGACTCAAAATGATCTTGTCGGCAAATGGTCGATCTTTTTTTTCTACCCTGCAGACTTTACCTTTGTTTGCCCAACAGAGCTTGGCGATATGGCCGACAAATACTCGGAATTCCAAAAAATGGGAGTTGAAGTGTACTCAGTAAGCACAGACACTCACTTTGTCCACAAGGCATGGCATGATGCTTCTGAAACTATTAAAAAAATTAAATATCCAATGTTGGCTGATCCAACAGGAACTCTCACTCGCGCCTTTGGTGTTCACATTGAAGAAGCGGGTCTTGCTTATCGTGGAACCTTCTTAATTGACCCGGAAGGCCGCATAAAGTTAGCTGAAGTTAACGATAACGGTATTGGCCGTAACGCTGACGAGCTTCTCCGTAAGGTTCAAGCCGCTCAGTTTATCGCGAAAAATCCAACTGAAGTTTGCCCGGCTAAATGGCACCCAGGCGAAAAAACTTTAAAGCCAGGATTAAACCTCGTCGGCAAAATCTAATTACCGACCTCATGATGCTCAGGTCGCTCGGGGCCTGAGCATTTTTTTCAAACTAACTGTAAACTTTTTTTATTTATAATGAACCTGGAGACTGTATGTTAGACAACGATCTCAAAGAACAACTTAAAACGGTATTTGCAGCAATAGAAAATAAAATTTCCTTAGTCCATTTTGAAAGTGAACACGCGGATCAAAATCAGCTGCTGGAAATGCTGAAGGGGCTAGCCTCCACCCATAATCTCATCGAAGTCAGATCCTGTGGCCAACCATCTCCAGTTCCTCGCTTTTTTTTGGAAAAGAACAACCAACCCATCGGAGTTTCCTTCACGGGAATTCCCGGAGGTCACGAGTTCACCTCCTTTGTTCTTGCCGTACTCAATGCTGATCGCAAAGGAAAACTGCCAGATGCCACCCTCTGTGAACGAATCAAAAACCTCAAAGGCCCGATCAAACTACAGACTTATATTTCACTCAGCTGCGAAAACTGCCCTGATGTCGTGCAAGCCCTGAATCAAATGGCTATCCTGCATGATAACTTCAAACACGAAATGATTGATGGTGCTTACGCGCAAGAGGCGATCAAAACTCTCAATATTCAAGGTGTACCCAGCGTGGTCGCGAATGCTAACCTCATTCACTCCGGGCGCATTCATTTTTTGGATTTACTCACCAAACTTGAGGACCATTTCGGCACTAAAGAAACCAAGGCTGCGGATAGTCCCAAAGACCTAGGTCACTACGATGTGGTGGTCATTGGTGGCGGTCCCGCAGGTACTTCAGCTGCCATCTATAGTGCCCGAAAAGGACTTACAACCGCCATCATTGCGGAAAAAATTGGTGGCCAAGTGCAAGAAACCAAAGGAATCGAAAACCTCATTTCAGTCGTCTATACCGAAGGCCCCCAACTCGCCGGACAATTGCAAGAACACCTCTCGAATTATCCGGTGCAAATTCTCGAGTATCGTCGAGTGAAAAGCGTGCTTCCAAGCACCCCTAAACAGATCTTATTGGAGGGTGGCGAAGGCCTTACCGCTGACGCAGTGATAATTACCACTGGAGCTAAGTGGCGTGAACTTGGTATTCCTGGAGAAAAAGACTATATCGGACGGGGCGTGGCCTTTTGCCCTCACTGCGATGGCCCCTACTATAAAGGTAAAAAAGTGGCCGTTGTAGGCGGTGGGAATTCCGGCGTGGAGGCCGCGATCGATCTGGCGGGTATTGTTCGCGAAGTGGTTTTATTTGAGTTTCAAGATCAACTCAAAGCCGATCATGTTTTGGTGCAAAAGCTGAGGTCCCTTCCAAATGTTTCCATCATAACTTCGGCAAGAACTTCGCAAATTCTTGGAGACGGTCAAAAGGTGATTGGTCTTGAATATCAAAATCGCGAAAATAACGAAATGGCCAAAGTGGACCTCGATGGTGTCTTTATCCAAATTGGCCTGCTACCTAATAGCAGCTTTGTCAAAGACGTGGTGGAAACCACTAAGTTTGGAGAGATCGTGGTTGATAATAAGGGGCGAACCTCAATAAAAGGTATTTATGCCGCCGGCGATGTTACCACCGTTCCCTATAAACAAATAGTAATTGCCATGGGCGAAGGTGCCAAAACGGCTTTAGCGGCCTTTGAGGACCGCATGCTGGGTGCAAATCATTAAATTAACCGAAAGGGCGCGGCCACCGTCATGGGGCCGCTTCAAAGGAAATGGTCGGTAAGTTTAAATGGGGCCCCTGCTTCAAATCTTGATTCTGTAAAACCTGAATCAGCAACTCTCTCAAGGCGCCAATAGTAACGGGCTTTATAAGTACACCATCCATTCCTATCGTTAGACAATTCTTGCGAGTTTCTTCAAAGGCATCGGCGGTAAATGCAATGATTTGATGTCGATGGTGATGGTTTTCCTCCTCCCATTTTCGAATCTGTTGAGTAGTGACTTGACCATCCATAATAGGCATCTGGAGATCCATTAGTATCAAGTCAAAAGATTTACCGCGCAAAATGAGATCCAGTGCTTGATGACCATTTTCTGCGATGGTCGGCTTAATACCGAATTTACCAAGAAACTTTTCAATCACCATTCGATTGATAAAATCATCATCAACCACAAGCACGCGACCTGACAGTTGAATCATTGAATTCTCACAGCCTTTGTCGGCTGCCAGCACATCAACCGAGTGAGTGCGATGATATTCAATCGCCTGCTCTGGTGACGCATAATTCGCTAAAATGCTAAACCAAAAACGCGACCCCAGATTGGGCTCACTGGTTGCTCCCACTTCGCCACCCATCATTTTTGCAAGGCTCGCAACAATTGAAAGCCCGAGTCCGGTGCCTCCATATTTTCTCGAAGTCGACTTGTCACTTTGAGAGAACGGCTCGAACAATCGAGCCAGTTTCTCTGCTGGAATTCCAATGCCTGTGTCTGACACTGAAAACTCCAGCATAGCGGTTTTCTCAGAGTGCGATCGTTCATGCACTTCAATGCGAACTTTCCCTTTTTCGGTAAACTTAAGGGCGTTACTAATCAAATTGGAAAGCATTTGGCGCAAGCGAAGTGGATCACTCAAATAATATTGCCCCGTGGGACCAAACCATTCACCTTCAATCTCTAGAAATTTCTGACGGGCAAGATCAGAAAACAAAAGTTGTGTTTCTTGAATGATTTGCTTTGGGTCAACAGCGATGCTTTCAAGTTCAATTTTTCCAGCTTCAACCTTAGAGAAATCGAGAATATCATTGAGCAGGGTCAGCAAAACATTGCCGGAACTGAGAATGGCCTGCGCATATTGCTGACGTTCGGTATCCTCAACATTAGGCATAGCCACCAATTGAGCCATCCCTAAGATGCCATTCATAGGAGTACGAATCTCATGGCTCATTGTTGCCAAGAATCGACTCTTGGCCATCGTGGCAGACTCGGCCAGTCTTCGCGCCTCGATCAACTCCGTTTCCATCCGCTTCCGCTCAGTGATATCACTAAAGTTAGCGAGGATGTTATTTCCAAACCACGAACCAACCAACCAGACACAACGAATTGAGCCATCTTTACAAGTGATGCTGACTTCGATCGGTTCGATGGCCGTTTTCGCTGGGAGTGACCGTTGGATTCTCGCGTACCATTCAGTCACAACTTGGTGACGATATTGAGGATCAGGGTAGGCACGTTGATACCATTGTTCTAGATTAGGAATTTCATCGAGAGTGTAGCCAAATAGGGAGACAAATTTAGGATTTACGAACTCGATTTCAGAGTTTTCATTGGCCCAAGCAATTCCAACTTCTGATGAACGCAGAACCGCCTGGAGCTTTTGTTCGCTAGCTCTTAACTTTTCCTCAGCCATTCTTCGTTCAGTGACATCTTCAATAATTGAATAAAGTATTTCTTCGCCCGTTTCCTCCGCTCTCACTGCTCGACTTGAAATAACAACCCAAACAACCTTGCCATTCTTATGGATATACCGTTTTTCAATTCTAAAAAGTTTACCTGTATAGTTGGGTATCGCTTCAAAGGCCACTTTGGTTAGTTCCCTATCATCAGCATGAGTCCGATCAAAAACCGTTTTTTGTCTGAGTTCCTCTTCTGAGAAACCAACAATCTGTTCAAAGGCCGGGTTCACTGAGATGTATCGATAATTCGAGTTCATCTGCACGATCCCCAGAGGAGAGTTATCATAAATAGCACGATAAGAGCTCTCGCGAGCTTTGAGTTCTCGAGTTTTTATCGACACCAGCTCAAGTGCCGTCTGACGGGCCCTTAACGACCTATAGGTTATTAATGCTAAGAGAAAACTCAGGATTAATCCAAACACCAAAACAATACGAGCATCATTATTCAGAACTGCCGATTCAAACTCCGGGAGACTTTGACTGTGAAGTCTCCAGCGTTGGCCATAAAAACTTTCAAAGGAATTTATTTTTTCAAACTTTGATTTATAATCGACACTCTTACCATTGATTGCCATGATATTACTACTGGCATAGAGCTGTTGGCCCCGCTCATCAATGATCTCAATCGCAATATCATCGTGGCTGTGTCCAATGGTGGCAAAAATAAAATCATTCATCCGGATGGGACTATAAATTAGACCCTTAATGGCCCTACGTCGATTTTCAATACTATCAAGAGCACGCCCTCTATGATAGACAGGAACATACATCAATATGCCATTTTGTTTATTGACCTCTGTCTCTTGAAGAAGAACTATTTTACTGGTGATGCTGCCAACACCCAAATTTATGGCCTGCTCAATGGCCTCGCGACGATTTTCCTCTGAGTAACTATCAAACCCAAATGAACGTTGATTACGCCAATTAAAGGGTTCAAGATAAACAATTGGTGCATATACGGGGCGTTCCCCTTCCGGAGTTATCGTGTATTCGGGAAACCCCTCGGCTCTGATTTTATCAAGATTGGCCTGTTTCTCACTGGATTTTAACCAAATGGAAAAACCGACGCCTTGAATTCCAGGGTGGTTCTGATCCAACTCAAGAGCAGCCACAAATTGCCGCCATTGGGCTCGCGTTACATTCCCAACACTGTCGAAAAGGCCCACCCCTGCGCGCAATAGCTTTTCGTGCTCTTCCAGACGTCTCCTGAGTTGGACCTGAATTTCATTGGTTTTTAGGGCGAATGCGGATTCGCCTTTAAGGTGATTCAGTTGGTCCATATATTGCCAAGCGATCAATGTTAAACCCAATAAAAACAGAAATAACACCGGCGGCAAAACTCTGACGATTGGAATTGGTTTTTTGGTTGGTCAAAAATATTCGTGGGCTAATTCTGGGACGGGTAATTTCCCAAGCTT
>CAZYOE010000052.1:0-1541 GCA_964648725.1 uncultured Pseudobdellovibrionaceae bacterium
GAAGCCGATAAACATATTAAAGGTTTGTCTGAAAGTATCGATCGTCAATTGGAACGTTGGGCGCTAACAGAGGCCGAAAAAGAAGTCGCATTACTTTTATTGAAAGGGCTTGGGCTCAAAGAAATAGCCTCGATTCGAAATGTGGCTGAAAAAACTGTTCGCGCACAAGCAACCGTTGTTTATAGTAAGTCAGGATTAAATGGTCGATCAGAACTAGCGGCTTTTTTTCTGGAGGACCTACTAGCTCCTGGAACAAAGAGTTAAATATTACTGCTCAAAGAGTTTTTTGATATCGGCATCACTCAGAACTGAATTCCAATTCAAGCCACAATTGGGGTGGGTATTCAAAGATGCGCCTCCAAACCCGCATTGTTAATGAGAGTGGTTTTTCTTGAGGTCGCGTGTGATCCAATGAAGTCGTCTGAAAAAGGTAATAGCTGTTCCCAAGGCAATGAGAATCAAGAACCAAACTAAAATTGGTTGATCGAATCCAAAATAAGCTTGTATTAGAGCGCCAACAGTAAGTACAAACATGCGATGCTGTTTTGCCTGAGGACCGATAAAATAAGCTGGACTTCCAACTACTTTTCCCAGTAGGCGAATGTATGCAGTGAGTACTGCCAACAAAGCCGTAAGCCAACCGAGCCAAGCAAAGTTGGAAAATACCCAACCTGCACCAACAAAAATTAATACGTCCTCAAAACGATCTGGTACGTCATTATAAAGGTCGCCGAAAATTGATTTTTTTTGGTGTTCAATCGCTACCATTCCATCGAGCATATTACAAAGTAAACGAAGCTGAATAAATAGCGCCGCTGGAATCAATAAAACTAAGCGTTGCTCCACTCCTGTGCGATAAAAAAAGTATCCAGAAATACCAGCACACACAATACCTGCCAGTGAGATTTGATTGGGAGTTATCCCAAGGCCATTAATAAATTTGGCAACGAGTTTAGCCCAAGATGTTTTTCGAGTAGCGAGTTCTCTTCTTTCCATGAATACAGATTGAACTAAGAAGTATTGAATGACAAAAGGTTCTTTGGTTACCTTTCAAATTATCACACTGAGCCAGTAATTGGCACCTTCTGCGGGGTTTAAAGCCCAGGGTTGGTGGTATCGTGAATAAACTTTGTCAGATAGTGTTTAACCACGCTCTCGACTTTTACGGGTTGTCCTTTATAGGTCCATATTGTTTCATTAAACGGCCCCCACATCATTTCCAAAAGTTCTTCTTCACTTCTAAATTGAGGGCCGGTAAGGTTGTTGGTTACGGAATTACCTAAAAAATTCATCGAAGTTACGGAGGGGAGTGCTGGATTCATAAAGTGAGTACGAATGGAGATGACGCCTGGTTGTTTGAGGGAAAATATTAACTTAAATCCATTTCGAAAAAGCATGAAGTCCGCATGGGTTTTGGCGATTCCATATAATTTAATTTTACCAGCACTGGCCAGCTTTAATTCATTGAAAATTTCTAAGGCTTCGGCAAATTCACTGCGAAGCTGACTCAAGAGGGAAAGTGCGGAGCCGATCATGGTGCG
>CAZYOE010000052.1:1551-26805 GCA_964648725.1 uncultured Pseudobdellovibrionaceae bacterium
CTGGATCCAGGTTTGATCCAAAATCTATAACACCAGTTTCTTCCATTTGTTCTTCGGCCTTAATGAGATCGTGAATCCATTCGAACTTTGATTCCATTTTGCCTCCCTGCAAAAAGCTTCATTTTATATTTAAACATAACTAAATCTGAAAGCCAATAAATGTGCTTGTTTTATCAGGTCCAGAATATTGAGGCCTGTGATAGATTCCCAACATACAAGTTACCGGAAAGAAGTAGCCGAGGGTTAGGTCACCTTTAAACTCTATGCCATAACTTGAAAAAGACTTCTTAAGGTACGTGCGGACGTATTCTTCTGAATTATAGTCTAATGAAATACCATCGATGGCCAGAGCTTCGGCATAAACACTCATTCTTGAATGTCTAATAAACAAAGGGAAGGTGCCCCAACCTTTATAGCTTTTCAACGGCAAGTGATATTCCATTGCGGCACTATGGGCTGACTTAAAATAAAAATACCCTTGGTCGTAACCTCTTAAGACAAAACGTGGCGAGGTGAAATTTTGCGTCAGGTGAAAAGTATCTGATTGGGAGAGGTCAGAGACTTCAATTTCCCCTTTCATGATTTGACTTTGTAAGTGAATCAGAGCGATGTGCCTCTCCGGCAAGAATTTAGAATGGAAATAGGTTCCACTGACAAATCCCTTTGACAAAGATGAGAGTTGAGCGGTTTTCACATAATGGTTACCCATAAGTTGAAATTGGTAACCGGCAAAGGGCACTTCCGAAAACAAACTTTTGGCAGCTCCGTCATAAACAAAAAAGACCTGAGGACCAATTCGTTTTTTAGAAGTGGTCGTGGTAATAATGTTGCTATCAACGCCTAACCCAACTGTCATGTATTCACTCAATGGACGCAAATCATGGGTGGTCAAAAAGTTAAGTTGTTGAGCATCGTAATGTGAATGTAGGTAAGGCTGATCGCGTTCTTGAGCTGCTGCCGTGAGACTATAGGGCCAATAAGTCGTAGCATTTCCATAATTGATGCCTACACTGGACTCATGGGCAAAAGAGTCATAACCAGCTTGGATGGAATATGCGTGTTTTCCGAGAGGATCAAAAGTTGCCGTTGATATTTGAGTGCCATAGCCACTTTCAGTCACATAGGCAAAGGGAAGCCAATAGGTGGGCAGCATATATTTGAGAGGCGAATAGGTTTTTTTTTCACCTACCATTGATCCAAAATCTTTTTCGAGGGCCTCGTCGGAGGGAGTTTCAAGTTTAGTTTGGCCATAGCGATCGTTCAATAATGGTTCAATGGTTGGCATTGGCTCTTTGAGGGGCTCGTGCGGGAGTTCTGCGCTCGTGACCAGTAAACCATTATTGGACATAATAGTATTGTAAATGGCACCAACGCGACTATCGATGGTTCCGTCAAAGACTGCCGTTTCTGTGTGAGTTAAACGCTGATAACTTTTAAATTGGTCTTGGGTAAAATAGAAATTCTGCATCCCATTTTCCCTGGCAATAAAGCTGATCCCACTGGCTTCTTGATTGAGAGAATCGATTTGGCTCAGATTGGGAAGATTAATTTTTTCAATCTGCTTTGTGGACAGATTTATTTTTTTGAGAGCGATCATGCCTTGGAGGTCTCTTTCAGTGAAGACGATCGTTTGCTCATCTATAAAGAGAGGAGCGGCGATTTTATGAAATGCGGGGGGAATGTAAACTTGTTCGAGGTTTGAACCGTCAGTATTAAGGGTGGAGAGCATTGTGCTTGATTGCATCATTTGCACAGCAGCGATCAGTAATCCGCTTGGTGATAGGCCCGGCTCTCTGAGTCTCATGCCAGTTGTTAAACGACGATTTTTCTTTTTATCCAACTCATAGATGAAAAGGTCGCTGTAATTAGCGTAAACATCAATAAATCTCACTTGGTCGAAAACAAAACCTGATGAGTCATGGAGCCAGGCCACGCGATTAATATTTCCAGCAGGTGGCGCGTCTTTGCTACCTCCGCCATCTTTGTTGTCAATACTTAAAAACTCAGAGAAAGAATCGTTGTTGAAGTCAAAGTTTCGGCCATCGTCATGCCGATCGAATATCTGAATCGAGCTCTTGCCCCAAATATTTTTAGCCACGAGGGTGAGAAAGCGTCCATTGGGACTTAGTTGGGGACTATGGCTCTCCAAATATTTTTTCGAAAGAGGGGTGAAGTTTGTAGTTGGAAGCTGTCGAATTTGCTCTAGTTGTTTTTGGGCTTTGGATTCAACAGTTTTAATTGCGTCATTAAACAAACCTTCAAAGTCTTTGCCAGCTTCGTCTTCCGCGGGGCCGTTGATTAAATAAGGAATTCGCCTTGAATATCTTTGCAAAAGGGTATCTCCGATAGTGCCTCCCTTTTGTGATTGAATTTCACTGAGCAAGAGGGAGCCAAACAAATAAGGTCGGGCCCCACGGGGCCATGATTCAAGTTCGGCCTCATTAATGTCGGCAACAGAATACATGCTAAATTGATTTTCTTTAGCCATGGCTCTGAGTGTTGCATCTTGGTAGGTGGAGCGCAGCCGGCCATGGCTAGAATAGCGAGTTTCCATTTCAACAGCGATTCCTTCATGCCACCAACGAGGCAGTAGCATGGTTGGGGTAATGATGGACCCCAACGTATAACGCAAAAACCTCATCACACCATGAACCGGTTCAAAATTTAGTATATGAGTGTACTCATGGAGAGTTAATTCTTGCGGCCAGTCAGAATACTCTGAAATGCTATCGTGAGAGCTGGGAAGAACTGGGTAGGCCATAATGTGAGGGTAGGGAATGCGAGTGGCATACCCATTGGCCAAGTCGGTGTTGTCATTAAGTATCACAACAGTCTTGTCAGGAGACTCCTTAAAGTAGGCACCCAACAATTTGTGATTAAGTTCTAGTCTGAGTGCATACTTTCTAGCAGTTTGATAGTGCCGAGCGTCGTATAGGACTTCAAAGTGGGGTGTATTTAAGGTTTCCCATTGAATTTTCGGGTCAACACCACTGATACTTTTTTGAGTGACTAGAAAAGGAAGAATTAGAGCTAAACAAAAAAATATTCTATTCATGTTTTTTATTGCAGCATTGACTATGCTTTTGAGCAATCAAAAGTTTGACAAGACCGCGATCCTGACTAAAATGGGACGAAATTCAAAAAGGAGATCTTGATAATGAAGAAGTTAGTTATTGCGATCGCAGCTGTTGTTTTTGTTGTCGGCTGTGGATCTAAGAAAAAAGTTGAGCAGACTGAGACGGTTCCCGCGGCGGCAGTTGATTCAACTCCCATGAACTTTGATCCTGCTGGAAGTGATAGCGGCAAAATTGGTGGGTTAGTAACTGTTCAATTCGAATATGATAAATCAACGCTATCAGCAGAAACAAAAAAAGATCTGGCTGGTAATGCTGAATGGATTAAAGCTAATCCTAAAACTACCATTCAAATTGAAGGACACTGCGATAATCGCGGTACAATTGAGTACAATTTAGCACTTGGTGAGCGTCGTGCACAGGCTGTTAAGTCATACCTCGTGGGATTGGGAATTGCTGCTGATCGTTTAAGCGTTATCAGCTATGGCGAAGAAAAACCCGTAATACAGGGTGATTCTGAAGAAGCTTGGGCGAAAAACCGCCGTGCTAATTTTTTGCCTATGGCAAAATAAGGAGCCTTAGTGAGGTTAAGGTTTTTGATTGGATTGCTCCCCCTGTTTTTAGCGAGCTGTACTTCAGTAACCTTACCTGTTCAAGAGTATGCTTTAGCTCGGTCGGCGATGGAGTCGGCCGAGAGTAACGATGCGGAGCGATTGTCTCCGGTTGTTTTTCAACAGGCTCAGCAATCATTCAAGCAGGCTGAGCGTCTCTATGGAGATCGGGAATACGAAGAAGCTCGACTTCTCTTTATCAAAGCGCGTAAGCTAGCTGAAAAGGCTGAGAGTACGGCACGAATTAAAAAATCGAAGGCTGGTGAGGTGCTTTAAATGAAAAGAGTCTTATTGCTATTTTGCTCATTGCTAATGGCTGGTTGTTTACGCACGCGCGAAGACATCAAAGAAGTCGAAGCCGCCTCAGCTATGCGAGACCAGGTTTCTACCCTTCAAAAAGTGCATGCTGATAGCAGTACACGGCTAGAAGAACTACAGGATCAGAATCGTAACCTCAACGGTCGCATTGAAGAACTTGAACACCGACTCAGTGAACGCGAAAAGGAATCAGGCTCGGGTAAAGAAGAGATTCAGAAAACCTTGGACGAAAGCAAACGGAACAATGAACTTTTGCAAGAAAGTATATCCAAGCTTGAGACCCAGCTTCAGGCTTTACAAGAGGAAATTGTAGCGGTGCGGGCGAAAGAGGCGGCGAAGGTTTCTAAGGGTGATGAATCCAAAGATAAGGACAAGGATAAAGAAAAAGACAAGTCCCTCATTGAAGCGGCACTGGGTAATTTTCAGGATAAAAAATGGAAAGAAGCCATTCTTAAGTTTGATCAGTATCGTGAAAAAAATCCCAAGGGTAAGCATGTTGCCGAAGCAACCTATAAGACTGGTGTTTGTTTCCAAGAGTTGGGAATGAATGATGAGGCAAAGGTTTTTTATCAAGAAGTTGTGGCAAAATTCCCTCAATCTGATATGGCAAAGAAGGCACAGTACCGTCTTAAATCACTAAAATAGGTGTCTGCGCCACTTTATGCTAATAGGGTGTAGATGTTTAAAAAAGTCCTTTCCATTGAAACAAGTTGTGATGACACGTCGGTGGCCATTGTTGGTCATGACGGCGAAGTCTTAGAGTTACTAGCAGCTTCGCAAGACGATTCACATTCCCCTTTTGGCGGTATCGTTCCAGAAATCGCTTGTCGCAATCATTCATTTCATTTGCTTCCTATGATTGAACGGGTGTTAGACGGTCATGATTGGAAGGAAATCGATGGTATAGCCGTAACAAATCGGCCAGGCTTGGTTGGTTCTTTGATAGTTGGATTAGTAACAGCCAAGGCCCTAGCTCAGACAAAAAATAAGCCTTTTATTGGTGTGAATCATTTAGAGGGGCATCTACTCGCTCCCTTTTTGCGCGATGAATCCTATCAACCCAGTTTCAACCTCGATAGACCATTTATTGCTTTAGCGGTAAGTGGGGGGCACACGAGCGTTTATCATGTTAAAGGACTAGGTCGTTATAAGATTTTGGGAGCTACCCGTGATGATGCTGCCGGTGAAGCCTTTGATAAATTTGCCAAGATGATTGGACTTGGTTTTCCGGGTGGCGTTAAGGTTGATCGTTTGGCACAAGCTGGAAATCCCCAGGCCTTTCATTTTCCACGAGCTCTGATGAAAGAAGAAACTTATGAGATGAGCTTTTCAGGGCTTAAGTCTTCCGCTCATCGTTTGTTAACCACCATGATGGATGATGAAGTTAAGGAAAAGCTTATTGATCTTTGTGCATCCTTCCAAGAGGCAGTTTGTGAAGCACTCGTTGCAAAGCTCAATCGGGCAGTGACGATCGAGAAGGAAGCACGGGTGGTATTAACGGGCGGAGTGAGTGCGAATAGTCGCTTACGTTCAATGACTCAAGAGTGGGCTTGGCAAAAGGGAGTTGAGCTTCTTATTCCACCACTTCGTTACTGTACTGACAATGCAGCAATGATCGGATATGCTGGCTCATTAAGGCTGCAACGTGGAGAACGATCTGATTTATTACTTGGTCCAAGCCCTCAGCCCTTACCGGGAGATTTTGATGTATTTAACGAGTGAAATTAAAGCTAGATTGGAATCAATGGGGATTTCCCCTAAGAAGTCTCTCGGGCAAAACTTTTTGGTGAGCAAAGGGGCCATCGAGAAAATCACCTTAGCTGTCAAAGATTTAAGTCCTGAGCTCCTCATCGAAATCGGCCCAGGTTTGGGATCACTCACTGAATCTCTTCTTAAATTTGAACGACCCATTAAGCTTTTAGAGCTTGATCGTGCATTTTCTCAGTACTGGCGTGATCGTAAACTTGAGGTTATCGAGGGTGATGCTCTTAAATGGGATTGGAATCTTTTAAAACAGGCCGATAAGACAGTGTTGGTTAGCAATTTACCATATCAGATATCGTCCTCTATTGTCATCGATCGCAGCATTCATGAAAAGTCACTTAAGGGAATGGTTTTAATGTTTCAAAAAGAAGTGGCCGAAAGAATTATGGCAAAGCCTAAAACCGAATCCTACGGATTGCTTTCTGTAATTGCGCAAAACTTTTGGCAAATCGAAATGGTTCTCGAAGCGGGGCCAAAGGATTTTTATCCAGCACCAAGAGTCGCAAGTAGAGTCTTGTCCTTCAGGCCGCGCACTGATTTTAAGGGTCGTAAAAAAGAATTCCTTAAAGTTGTTAAAGCGGGATTTGCTCAGCGAAGAAAATACTTATTATCTAACCTTAAGGTGCTCAGTGGTAAAGCGATAGATGAGAATCTGAGAGTCATTTTTGATTCTTTAAATTTATCGCACCAAGTTCGGGCCGAAGAGTTGAGTATTAACCAGTGGCGCGATTTGACTTTAAAAGTTTTTGAGGGGAGCGGAAACGAATGAGTATCCGTATCATTGCCGATAACCGTAAAGCCCGCTTTGACTATGAAATATTAGAGACTTTTGAGGCAGGAATGGCACTCACTGGAAGTGAAGTGAAATCCATTCGGAACAAACAAGTTCAATTGAAAGACTCCTATGTGTCTTTTATTGGAGATGAAGCCTTTTTGCAAAATGCTCATATCTCTGAATATAAGGCCAGCAGTTATAATAATCACGCGCCAGAACGACTCAGAAAGCTATTGCTCCATCGTCGGGAGTTAGAGAAAATTTATGGAGCACTCCGTGAAAAAGGGCTTAGTTGTGTTCCGTTGAAAATTTACTTTAAAAACGGTCGGATTAAGCTGGAAATTGCTTTGGCTAAGGGTAAAAAGCAACATGACAAACGGGAATCAATTAAGCGCAAAGATGCGACCCGGGAGTTGAAGCAACAAATGAAACACAGCCGTTAAATTCGAAACTAACATTATTAATAAGATTGGATAAGTGATGAAATGTTATGGTTGGTTAAGTTTCATTATTATTTTGTCGCACATCATACCGACTCAAAGCCTTCAAGCTCAAACACCCACTAATGTCGCAACCGCACCATTGGCACTTCCTTCTGAAAAACCTTGGAGTCAGGTCTATTTGGAAGTCAAAGATCGCATTCCCGTTATTTTTTCCTCAGGGAGAATTTGTTCTGGAGCTTTAGTTGAACATGATCAAGTTCTCACAGCGGCTCATTGCGTGGCGACGTTGAGAGAAGTATTGGTGTTTTGGAAAGAAGACTATTCTAAGGCCTATCATGCTGTGGTGACATCAATAGATCGCGAGCTCGATGTTGCACTTCTGCAGTTACCCCCCTTGGATTTAGAGCCACTAAAACTTGTTCCACCAAATAGCTTACCAAAAATAGGGGAAGACGTTGCAACTATAGGGCATCCAACTCCCTCACAATCTTTCGAGTATCCGCCCTTTGATAAAGAAAGTACCTATTTGCTTTCGAAGGGGATTATTTCTCAGTCCAATGAGAAAACACTAATTTCGGATTTATCGGTGAGTCCGGGTAATTCTGGTGGTCCCGCTCTTAATTCGCGTGGTCAGATTATTGGAGTGGTTTCCAAAAAGCGAATAGACAGAGGTGTAGGTAGTATTGCCCATCTCGTCGGGCCTAAAAAGGTGACCCAATTTATTGATAAGAGTCGCATTGAAAAAACTAAGCTCACACTTTTTAATGCTCAGACAAGTTTAGGATTATTAGTTTGGTATAATCATTGGACTCAAGAACTGTCGCATTTTGATAGCAACGCTGACAACTTTGAATGGGAGTTGAATGCGGCCTTTTGGGATCGCTTAGTTTTTACTTCTTCAAATTGGCTTGGCGGAGATTTTAGGCGAGAGTCTTCATACTTCTTAGGCTGGAAGTTTGAGATTACAACCCCAGCGTTGACCATTTGGACAGTCACGCCAGGACTCAGTCAATGGCATTATGAAGGTGATAAAACAACCATTGGTTATTCGGTGATGATTGATCACACCTATTTTCCATTAACGCTAAAATACACCACAACCAATGTGAATCATCAAAATCAATCTATATTTTCGTTGGGATTGCGTTTATTTTAAGGCCGAGGGTGTCCAGGAGTGATAATCATTAAAACCTTGAGTTTTTATTGAAATAGCAAAGTAGCGAGATTGTATCGGAAAGACTAATAAACTAAAAAGCCCAATAGGGATCTTCCGACTTGGTTTTATTTTTGATGTACCTTCCAAAAGGTTAAGAAGCCCGCTTCCAAAACAGGGAGGAATGGGAAGCTTGCGTATTCTCTGTCACAACTTCTTCATAGCCTAGACGAGACTTTTTCTGCTGAAGTAACATTTTCCACAGAGTGAAATTTTCTCTCTGAGAAGGGTCAATTTTCATTTTCTCTAAAAGTTGGACTTCAGCCTTAGTCATTGCTTGTAAGGATTTATAAAAATATCCGTATTGCTCTACGAGTTCCTTAAAATCATCCTTTTCACGTACCCGTAGAGGTGGAATAAACCACTCCCCACGGATCAAATGCTTGAGGTGTCTATCAAAGGAATGTACTTGCCCCCTAAAAGACCCAATTAGTTTAACGGCAAACCACCAATTAGTGCCACAAAGTGTAGTCAGCAAGACAGTCGCAAGAATATTAAACCAAAGTTGTTCTCTTTCAAGATGAGCGAGCAGTGAGGGGCTGGTTTCAACAGCGAGACTCTGGAAAAATCGATAATTTTCATTTGTTAAATAAAAAAATGGGCTTGCCATCAATACAATTAAGAGTGACGTAGAGACCATAAAATAATAAACGGATTTATTCGAATGTTCCCACTTGGGAAACTTTCGTTTTAAATAACCTATGTTTGGAGGACGACGCTGGTGAATCATTTAAATCAGTTTACTTTGTCCTGTCTCGGTAGAGAAACGGAGAAGCAACTTTAGTAAAAGTCACACCAAAGGTTTTAGGGTCAAAGGTTTATATTAGACTAGTCAAAGTGGAGGAGTTGGCCTTTTGGACCATCAATAACCTGGTCTTCCATCATGGCCAGTTTACCGTTGACGAAACAAGCTTTCATCCAGCCCTTGACCTTCATACCATCATATGGGGTCCAGCCACAGCGACTGACAATCCATTTATTTTCAATTTTTCGTTCCGCTTTGAGATCAATCAAAGTCAGATTTGCCTCGGCACCAACTTCTAATTTTCCATGGCCGCGTATATTAAAAATTCGAGAGGGATTCACTGAAATTAAGCGAATCAGGTGGGTCAAAGATAAATTGCCGTTATTTACATGATTCAGCATTACGGGCAATAGAGTTTGTACTCCTGGCATCCCTGAAGGTGAAGATGGATACTCGCGTTTTTTTTCATCTATAGTATGAGGGGCATGATCCGAACCTATTACATCAATCACGCCTTTTTGGAGAGCTTGCCAAAGTGCTGCCTGATGGGATTTATCTCTAATGGGTGGATTTTGCTGAGCAAAATTACCTAAACGCTCATAGCAGTCGGGAGCCGAAAGTGTTAGGTGCTGCGGCAGAACTTCAATGGTGGCAATATTTTTGTGGGCGGCTAAAAATTCAACTTCTTGCTTAGTTGATACATGTAAAATGTGAACGGGGCGCTTAGCTTTTAATGCTAATTTTACCAAACGTTGAACAGCAATCAAGGTCGTTTCTTCATCTCGCCAAACGGGATGAAGGTGTGCTGATTTTCCTTCCGTTGCAATATGCTTTCGCTGTCTCAAGCGAAACTCATCTTCACAATGGACAGCCATGCGTTTATGGCCGTGCATTAAGATTTTCAGAAGAGCTTCGTCATCCTCAACCAAAAGCGTTCCCGTGGAGCTGCCCATAAAAACTTTAATTCCACAACAACCATTCAGCTTTTCAAGTTCAGCCAGGTGGTCAATATTGTCGTGAGCACCGCCGACGTAAAAACCGACATTACACCAAGCTCTTTTTTCAAGAGCACTGACCTTATCGAGGAAGGATTGGCGATCTGTGGTTGAAGGTTGTGTGTTGGGCATATCAAACACAGCTGTGACTCCACCGAGAAGAGCCGCCTTGGTTCCAGTCTCTAAATCTTCTTTATGGGTTAGACCGGGCTCCCTAAAGTGAACCTGGGAATCCACAACACCAGGTATGATGTGAAGCCCCTCTACATCAATCCTATTTTCAGTTTTGGCCGATCTCAAATATCCCATTTGGACGATTTTGCCATCTTTGATTCCAAGATCAGTTTTTACGATTTGAAGATCACTGTTAGGAAAGGTAACAGCAACATTTCCACCGACTAAGGTATAATCAAAAATTGTTTCATTGCCTGAAGTATTCTGCATGTCCTGACCTTAGCAGGTTTTTCTCTAAAGGTCTAGGACTAGGACTTATTTGTTAATGGCCTCGTTTCTTGACCCACATTGATACTGCTTTAAACTGAATATGTGAGCCTAGATCAATTTTTAGATTTATTCTTTCGAAGCAATGTGCTCGTGATTGAAGTACTATTCGGCATAGTACTCGCTGGAGTCATATTTTTGACCTTTAGGTCATTTTCACGCCCCGAAACATTGTCATCAGAGGTCAATCTTCAGGGACTAGAAGATGGCATTAAGAAAATTCTCGAAAATTATTCGCCAGGCTCTAAGCCACCAGTTGCGAGTACGATCCCTGTTTCAGAGGGCGGGGATAGTAATGGCCTTATGGAAGAAATGGCGACCCAAATTGAGCGATTGAAGTTGCAACTCATGCAAAAAAGCGAAGAAGTTGAGCAGCTTAAATCCAGTGTTAGCAATAATCAGTTAGATCCAGCACTATTTCAAGAGCCAGGAGCAACACCTGCCCCGGTAGCTGCCGCGCCGGGTACGTCCGCGGGCAGTGGCAATACGACAGTACTTGAAGAAAAGATTAAGGACCTCGAAGCTCGACTCAGTGAATACTCAATCATCGAAGACGATATCGCAGACCTGTCTTTTTATAAAGAAGAGACTGTGCGCCTACAGACTGAAGTTGATAAATTGAAGGCCAAGCTCGCCGAATACGAGGCGGGAGGAGCGCCGGCAGCAGCACCAACTCCAGCACCAACACCAATACCAATATCTGCTCCGCAGGCTTTGGCACCAGCGCCAACTCCGCTGGAAGTTGCTCCAACCCCTATTGAAACTCCAGCAAAACAAGAACTACCTCCAGCGGCAATAGCATCTGATGTCAGTGCCGTAGATGATGATATTATGGCGGAGTTTGAAAGGGCGGTTGCAGAGCAAAAAACCATGACTGCGGCGCAAAAAAGTGCTACAGAGGTCCCTCCGCCCTCACCGGAAGAAGTTCAAGAGCCTGCGAGTGAACCGGTTGAAGGTGGAATCAATCTTGATAAGATGCTGAGTGAGGTTGGTCAACTTCCAGAGAATCCCTCCGATGAAGCCATGAATGTTCTCGAGCAAGCTTTGGATACGGAAAAGCTGCTTGAAGAAGCCACTGGAATGGAAAAAATAGATACTGAAGCATTGAACGATTTTGATGAGTTCCTTAAAAAAGAGGGGGCATAATATGAAAACTTTGAAATTGATCCCATTAATTGTGGGTCTATGCCTTATTCCTCACTTTGGATTTGCGGCAAAAGATTCAAACTTAACTAACGAATTAGTTATCAAAGATACCGAGCAATTACTAAAATTAGCGAAGCCTGAAATTGAAAAGCTTGTTGGAAAGCTGACTCTCGATCAAAAGTTGGCTCTTAAGAAAATTGCTTTTAGCGTAAATTCCGATTTGCAAGTCCGCTGGCGCGCCCTCGTTTTAGCCACTCGACTTTTGGGCAATGAAATGCGCAGAGAAATTGCGATGGCTTCAAAAAGTAATGATTGGTTTATGAGGTCTGCGGCTATGATGGCCGCCAACGAACTATCCGTTGAAGAAGCGGCAACTCTCGCTCGTAAGCTCGTGACCGACAAAGCATTAGTGGTTAGATCAGCGGCGGTAGACATTCTTGGTTCTTCCGGGGAAAATTCTGATCGTCAGATTTTATGGAATATCATTCGTGATCCTGCCAATATGCGCAAGGGTCAGAGTTTGTGGATTCGTTCGCAAGCACTTCAGATCTTAGCCAAAAGCCCTCACAAAAAAGAAGTTGAGAACTTTATTTCTTTATTAAAGGAAAATGATTTAGAGCTACAAGCCATTTCAATCCACGCTTTAGAAAAAGTGTCTGACTTTCAATTTGGCTCGAGCCAGGAAAGCATCGAAGAGCATCGTAAGCGTTGGCTCAATTGGTGGGATGTAAAGAGTAAATCAAAATCACTCTGATTCATTATTGTGGTGACGAATCTCTTTTGCCACAGTAAGTTCTCGGTCAATTCGGTAGAGGATGGTCATTTCCTCGAGTCCATCAGAAGTGATGGCTTCAGGTTCTGAAACAAAATCTCGTAACATTTCGAAAGTTTTTGTAATGCGAATTCTAACTCTGCTCCCGGGCATTTTGACAAATTGAATATAGAGATTACAGCGAGTTCCCGATGAGTATTTTTCCAGGTGTCCAGGAGAAGTCCAACAGTTGGGTCCCCTGAGATAGTCTGTTTTCAAAATGCCAACGTCAATATTACTTTCAGCGATAGGATAATTGACAAGGGCTCTTTCAGTGGCAATCCAGACCTGCTGAAGGGACCCCCGAAAGACAGCCTCGCGAATGGGTGAACGTTGCGGTAAGAAAGAGATGCAGCTCGTTAGCAGCAAGAGAGATGGAATGGTGATAATTAGTTTCATCGGAATACCAATAAAAAGTGGGGCGCTTTCAAAAAAACGCCACACTGAAATTAAATTTAAAACTCAATACTATTAAAGCTGATATGGCTCGTGTAATCAACAATGTCAGGGCCAAGCTGAGCATTTGCAGGGATTGGAAGCTTTTGACAAGTTCCAATATAGGTCAGTTCCCAGCGGCGACTTTCCGTCACTCCGACTGCTTCAACGTCAGCATCACTGACTTGACCGCTGTTACTCGGCACAGTATTTGGCCATTCAGGAAGTACAACCGACTCAACCCAGTTTTCTGAGTACACTTCCCATTCGCGAATAACAGTTTTTTGTTTACCATTACGATAAACCTTTGAAAGTACCGAATAGGTTGTCAGTGGATAGATCATTTTGTCAGTGCTAGGAGCTTTTGCAGTCCAACCAAAATTAGTGGGAGTTGGTGGACTTACCAGATCCATAAATATGGGTGAATGATTATGGCTTTGGTTAACCAATTCGGCACTAATTGCTTCTTGAGAAGGCTGGCCTTTAGCATAGAAGTCTTCGCTTCGCTTCAACAATGACAAAAAGAGGCGATTGGATTTGGCCAGGCCTTTTAGTGCTAATACCCCATTAGATTCTACTCTATGCATATCAGTGGGGTATAAATAACCGTTATTTTCAAAGAGGGAAATCGCTAACATTACCTTGTCGGAATCCAGTCGAGGTGGAATCAAAGTCTCTTCGCTTGCAAAGTTCAGTTCATTCACCGGTAAATTGATCGTCGTAGGGCCATTGACGTGGACTTCCTTAATGCTGCCACTGGCAAATTCGAAATAATTTACAAGAGCTGGAAATGGAACTTTATTGCGAATTTGGTCAACAACTTCTTTGAACGGAAATTTACCATGAAGGGCGTAAACTTTTTTAGGGCCTTTTTCATTGAAATAAAGACGGTAACGTTCTTTTTCTAAAGTGACTGGAATAACATAGGACTCGCGTTGCTTTGGAAAAGTAAGATTGCTCGGTACTTTTGATTCAATACCTGCAATTTCAATGACGTCCATTTCAGGACTGATAATTTTATCCAGGCTAAACGCGAAAAGATCTCGTTTTGTTAATGAGGGAATCACCAAGCCAAAGTCGGCGATATTATTTCTCTCGAGAGGGCCAAATCCTGTAGTCGTTCCTGTCATCTCGATGTGATCTGCCTTTTCAATTGGCCGTAATTTAAAAGTGAGTCCCTGTGGCATAACATTCAGGTAAGTGATGCGCATATAGCCTGGGAAGTTAACCGTGACTGAAACTGGGCTATTCCATTCTGCTGGTATCGCCACTTGTCCGGTACGATCAGTTTGTAGCAAGTTATTAACGAAAGGTTGGCCAATTCGCGATCCAAAAAGGATTTGCGCTCCTTCAATAGCCTCGCCCTTGATGTTGGTCACTTGAATAACCGGAGTTTCGGCTTGTCTGAGGACGTCATTTTGTTGGGCCCTTTCGAGTTTGTTACTTTCAGTTTGTGGACCTTGAAATTTTGGATTACAGGCGGTTAACGCCAGTAATAGACATGAAATAGTAGTTTTTTTCATGGATACTCCTATAATTGAACCAAAAACCTCAATGTTTTTGGGGCTTCTCAACGCCTTTCCGTTTGGAAGTCGGTAGTGTTAATTGCAGAATGATTAAGCATTAGAGTCAATATTAGAAATTTCTGGTACGCGACACAGGGTCCATGATTGACAGAATAACGTGTTTAGACTTAAAAGTTACTTTCGTTCTTTTGAAAATTTAATGGTGGGGTAGCTCAGCTGGTTAGAGCAACGGAATCATAATCCGTAGGTCGGCGGTTCAAGTCCGCCCCTCACTACCAAATTTATAAAAAAGTCTAAGAAATTCAATAAGTTAACAAAATTAGGTAGGTGGTTTTAGGTAGGCGGAGTAGGTAATTCTATTCAAGTGTTTTAAGAGTCTTGCCGATAAGAAAGGCATGGCAATGATTAAAGCTACCGGAATCTTTTATATCAAAAAAGACGGGTCCTCTACAGGACGCTGGAACGTTTACTATCAGTATTACGAAGACGGGAAACGCCGACAGGAAGCGGTTAAACGGTTCGCCTATCCAGAGCTTGGGTTCAGACCTGAGATGAATCTCGATGAAGCAAAGGCCCGTTGTAAGCAGCTCAATTCAGAACGTAAAATCGAAAAAGATAAAATCAAAAAAGCCGCCGATAAAGTCGTTGAACTTAAAATCCTCGATGAGACTCTATTCCCGAAAGATCAGGTTCAACAATTTCTTGAGAAACTTGAAGACGAGAATTTTGGATCGGAAGCGCATTTCAACAAAATCATAAGTCACTTCAATTTTGTTCAGAATATGTTGATCCAACTTAAAATGGTTAACCCGACCGAATACAAAGACGACGCCAAACGGATCTATAAATATTTTTTCAAACAAAAAATCTCAATCAACTATTCAAAGAGACTAATCTCCATTCTCAATAGGTGGGGACGATATCAGGCTAAATTGAGAGGGTCGTATTTTGAAGACGTGCCGACCCCTCGGGGCCGTGAACGCTCGGCCATTGCGGAAGCTCAACAAACAAAACATGGTGTAAGTAGCGAATTGGGAGTGAGAACAGAATCTCACCCATTAACCCCTGAAATACTCACTGCTATGAAAGAAAAAGTCTCTGAGGAGCAATACAATTGGTTGTACTTGACCGTATGGTTAGGATTGCGACCTGAAGAAGTTGACTGCCTTCACAACAAAGAGAACTACAAAATAAGCACAAAGAATAAAACCAAAATTCTTAGCATCTACCAATCCAAACTAATGTCAATAGCAGAGTCTTTACGTTGGAAGCATATTCCACTGATCTTTAAGGAACAAGGGGTGACTCTTGAAATCATTAAATCGGGAGTGTTTAAGCGACCACTATCAAAAATAGTCCGCAAGTATTCCGGTGATAACCGCATTACTTTATACGGAGGGCGAAAGAACTTCGTTGATATGTGTTTGGATAGGGGTCAGAACTTCGTGGACATTGCAGCTTGGATGGGACATCAAAATACAACAACTACCTTTAAGCACTATAAAGCGAGGGATATTGTGAGGCATAGCCCCGTGGTTGAACCGAAACCAAATCGTAGAGGGTTTAAAGTTGTGTGACTGGCCGACGGCTTTATATTTTAGTGTTCATAAATTCTTTGAGTGTCAATATTATAAACACTTTGATTGACCGACGCGAAATAGATTTGTTTTAATAGAGCATTATTATTGCAATAGATCAAATAGAGGTATTTATGACAAAATCTAAAATCAAAAAAGTTAAGCCGGATAAAAGTTTTGAAAGAGAGGATGCAATAATTAAACAAATTCAGACTAATATCCAGGAAGCGCAGAAAGATGGCTTGAACGCTCCAGATATCCTTGAGGAACTTAGAAGAAAAAATGATTCTAAGAAGGTTGCTATTACAAATTCAAATGAACCATCAATTTAAACCTTTCGGAAGAATCTTATGTCTCAGGTGTTACAGCTTAAGGAATATTCGCCAAAAACAAACAATATGATTGTAGACGCAAATATAATGATTCAATATGCTGATTCTTCGCATTCATATCATAAACCAGTTTTTAATGCCATTAGGGGTCTAATCAAAAACGATGTAAAACTATTTTATCCTGATTTTTGTTTACGAGAATTCAGAGAATACTTTAGGCGGGTCTTTTTAAAAGAATATTTAATTGGTTACACTCAATCGCATAGCTTGGGCCTTCAAGTAGATCATTTAATTAATCAACTAGAGCTGAGTATTCGTGATAAAGATTTCAAGGCAATACGAGACAAACTGGAAAATGTTAATCCTGGGCTTGGGTTCCAAACTTGGTTTGCTCTATGTAACAATGCATTGGCGAACAGAATGAAGGTAATCGAACAATTTATTAAAACCTCTAAATTTGTTATTTTGAAATTAGGACCTAATAATATTTTCCCACAAACAGCGAGCCATCATTGGCCAAACGAGATTACGGAATCAAATTATACTTTGAATTTTGGTTTGGGTTCTGTGGACTCGGCCCTCGTGGATTGGTATTCTAGAGGTACATGCCTCGATGGTCTAATCACCAATGATCACGATCTTTTAATTGCCCAGTTGTGTGGCGCGGTGCCGTCGGGTGTTTTTTATACAACCATTCCAACCTATTAGTAGGTCATCCGCGTTCTTTATAAAACCGTAGTTGATTTTGCTTAACCTCCAAATACGGGTTTTACTTGCCACCGGTCATTCTGATTTAAGGACAACCATGCAATACACGCAAGACGACAGACAATTGCAGAGAAAGCGTTTCAAACCGAGCAATATAAAAGCGGTTAAATAATTTTTACTTCTTATTCTTTAGGTTTTCCAAGAACGCCAACATGAGTTGTTCAATAACGCGACTCATGGGGACGTTTTCCTTTTCACACGCAACTTTAAACTCTTCAAAAATACCGTCACTGAACGTAAATGAAGCCGTTTGGCGTTTCGGCCTTGTCTTTATTTTCTCTAAAATATCTTTCGTATCAATTTTCGTTTTAGTCATACCTTACACTACATATTATTTTATATATTATCAATATCCACTATTGAAATCTCATATCGAAACGACTTTGTAAAAAATATTGTAATTTATAACATCATGCGTAACACTGTATTCAGAGGTAATCATGAAAAACGAAAAACCAAGAGTGATAAAAGTGAGAAGGATAAGAATAGAATCGGTCGCACGTTTAGAGGCTCTTGGGTATTCGGTAATTGTGGTCGGATAAAACAATAGACGGAGGGATTAAAAATGGAAAACGAAAACAAACAAAAATCACAGTGGCTTCAAGAATGTAAACGAAGCGGTATAACTTATCCAATTACTCGCCGGGTAATTGACCGGCTTCATACTACAGAAGAAATAGACCTGATAAATCTTGGCGCGAATGGTCCAAATCTTGAGGATATAACTCCAGAAGAGCAAGTAATTCTATTTTATTTGAAGCTAAAAACTGTTGGTAACTTTTTAGAAGGCCTTTCTCGCGAACAGATCAAGGAACTATTTGATTATGCCCTAAACCAAAACCCTCCTCTTTACTACGAATTGAAGGCAGATCCAACCAAAGATAGTAAGGCGGCATAATTATGGATAACCAAGAAACCAAATCAGCGTTCATAAAAGCTTGCCGATCTAAAAAGATCAGTCTCCCAGTCACCCAACAAGTAATCCGGAGAATTTGGTCTTTATCCATGAAAGAACTGAAATCTATCGAGGCTAAGACAAGTGAAATCGAAGGTCTTCTCACGCCGGAAGAACAAGATCTACTCTTTCAAATTAAGCTCCGAACCATGCCGGACTATTTCGCCGGTTTGGATGAGTCGAGGGTGGAGAAGTTGTGCTGGAAGGTTTTTCAAGGGCATAGACTGGAGTATTTAACTCCGCCGGACCAAGCACAGTCTTCCCCTTCCAATTCGAGTCTACCCAAATCCGCGTAGTCCGAATTGTAGATGAAGCTTAATATATAGACGAGTCCGCGCCCCACTCCACGCTTATATGTGAGGCGCGTAAAATCAAAAGATGGTTTATTAAGTGGCTCAAAATGAGACACCGCGCACTCCACGCTATAGTGAGACGTCCGTTTTCATTTAAACCGCCAACTCCACGCTATAGTGAGACGTCCGTTTTCATTTAAAGTTTACACTCCACGCTATTATAAAGGCCGCAATCGGCCTAATTAACAAAACAACAAATTCAATTTAACAAGGCTTCCATCCAATAATCGGGATTGGTTGCCCGATTCACCCAGTCTCTATGATTGGATGGGAGCTTCCTATGCTTAAACGCACCATAACGCCCTAGCGGCGTCACTTCCCCATAGGTCACTAGTCTGACCGCCATCAAACAAATCTAGTCTATAAACTCATTTAAACACCCAAAAACCCATTAAAGCTTTATCGGCTGACGGCTAACCGCCCTCCCGAGGCTTTTTCACGCCCAAAGAGTTACCAAATGCTCAAAACTGAAATTTTAGACCCACTCCATATCAAACACTTGGAGCGCCAACTTGGTCGAAACCTCACACCCGAAGAAATTAGCGCCCTTTGGAACGACGGCTCCCTAATGACCCTGGATCAATGCGGCCTCCCAAAGTTTCATCGAATCGAAATCATTCCACTGGATTACTTTTATCCCCGTCTCAGTGACAAGACCCCGAAAGAAAACCCGAAAGAACCGCGAGGCAGAGGGAATATTCGTAAGCAGGTGTTCACTGTAAACGCCGACATTGAATGGTACTTCGAGGCCCTTCAAAACCTTTTAAACAAAGGCGTCACTTTTAAGCGGGCCATTGATGAAATCATCGTGAACGAATTCGTCCAAGGTAAAACCTGCCGAGACATTGCCGGAATACTTAAAGACCGGGGGTTGGCTCACACCAAACCGCGCTATCGAGGCCAGCCGTTTAGCGAAGATTTCGTCGAGCGAGTTATCAAAGAGTTCAACAAAGACAACAACCTACCCCATTTAACCATTAAACATAGAGGAGTAAGAGGCGATGATACGAATGACTAAAGAAGATAAGGCGAGACTTAAATATATGGTCAAAGAAAACCACCTTGTGACCTTGAGATGTTTTTTAAAAGAACGACCAATTGACGTTAGTACCTATTTGGATTTGACCAAGATCGCCATTGAACTTGGTTACTTCCAAATTATTGAGTTCCTAAACGGTCATCTTGCGCGCAGTTCAGTGTTTTTAAACAACGACAACCAATTTGATCGTAAAAAATTTATCGCCAATTAAAAAGGAGGCCATCATGGCATTAATCGCAAAAATGAAGTCGGGGGAACTTTTAGTTCTTCCTGACGGGTCTGCAATAAAAAATAGAAGTCAGACAACTGTCACCTTGGTTCGACTAACCAAAGAAGAGACCGAATCAGAACTGAAATCGAAAGTTCAAAAATCAACTTCCATATACGGAGAGAAAAATGAAGAAAAATCCAATTCAACAAGATAGTTTACTTATGACCATTCTAAACTCCAACCAAAACACTCACCGGCTGACTGAACTGGCTCCGTTTGAATCATTACCGGACGAGCTAAGAGAAGTAATACACGCCTATTGCAACAAAACTGGCGTCAGAATGCACCAAGCCTTAGGGGTACTACTTTATGGCTTTGTTAGCAAAGGACGCCCTATAGCCATTTTAAGCGTTAATGACCTAGATAAGCTCATCGCCAAGGCTTCGCCTAGTTTAATTGAAAATAAATTTAGCGTCCGAGAGCTTCGAAAGAACCACTTGGATGGGGTCGCCAAGCAAACCACTGTCTGGAGTCAGCTTTGGGGCCTCCTTTATGAATACAAAATCATTAAAGTCTTAAAATCCCAGGCGGGTAAAAGCCCTGCGGTTGTCGAAATCATTCACCCGAAATGGTTGGAATACATAAAAGGCGGCGAGATTACCGACGATTTAAGGTTAACTATCATAAATTCAACCAGCAAAACAAAATTCGGTTCCTTGACTGAGTTCGAGCTATCGGTTCCGAAGAACTCCGAAGTCGGAAGTAAAGAAGTAGAGTATTCAAGAAGCCTAGAAGGCTTGAATGAGAGAAGTAAAGAAGTAAAGTATATAAGAAGTGTAAACGAGCATATAAACAAGCATGTAAACGAGCATCAAGAAATCAAACCAAATGACTTTGTTATATGTACCCAACCATGCTCAGGCTTGGAAGTTGGTAAAGAATACTTCGTTTATGGGGTAAACCGCGAACGAGGCACCATTGATATTGAAGAAATCGATTACCCATCTACTCACTTCCGTTTTTCGAGAGAGCTATAAATAGTTTGTGTTTAGTATATTCAATTGGATAGGTTAAGTATGCGGGACCCGGTCCTAGTGTGTGAATGTTTTTCGGACAGCGAAATGGTGAGGACATTTCATTAACCGGCCTGTTTTTTCTTCCGGGTTAGGTAATGTCTTTGGGTTTCTGGGGAAGCCTAAACGCAGTAGGTATCGAATCCTATCTGTCCAACTTTATTATTTTATTTATGTCCGGGCCATCGCAAGATGGTTGTTGGCTTAGGTGCCCTCCTTGTGCCTGAGTCGGTAAGAGCCCGCTGAACTCCCCGGACTTTTTTAGTGGTTTAAACGAATGCTAATGTGTCAAGGTGAGGCGATCGTGGGCATCCTGCCACTACCCTAGTCATCGTGGTGCTGATGCGTTTATAGAGGCTTTAAATGTGTAAGCGAATAAGCCATACACAATGTGAGTAAATAAAAGTTATTTGGATAGCATTATGATACGCGTGAGACATGTCACAAACCAATACCGTTATATGCGATATATTCGTTATAGGGGCGGATATATGCGGGTCCTATCTATACTCTAAGCTAATCGGGTGGGGAGCGTGCGGGAAACCCCTAGTTACCAACTTTTTTAAAATATGCACAAGTGTCCTTTTTAAGGGCCCTAGCAAGCTATAGGTTAAGTTCAAACCTATAAGCCCTAGGCTAACCATAGATAAACAACATCGCTTTACAGAAAGGCTTTAAACGTGAAGTCGAAAACTAAAACAGAAAAACTCTATAATGGTTCATGCCTTTTCTTGTCTCAAAATTCTTTGTCTCAGTGCTTCAATATCGATCGTCGTATTATTAAAAAACTCTGTGAAGGGGTCGAGCATAAAAAAGATAAAGGTGTGACGCTTTATAGATCGTCCGAAGTGTACAAAAAAATTGTCGATAGTCGGAATATAAAAATGTCGATACTTCGCGAGAAGGTACGAAATTTAAAGCTAAGCGCCGACGCTACGGAATTAAAAAACGCCGCAACTCGTGAACGACAAGTTCCTATTGAGCACGTGGCCAGTGCAGTTTCAAATGAATATAATTTGGTTCGCTCCGAGCTTCGGGAAATTGCGGCTCTTGCTCTCTGCCAAGAACTTTCGGGCATTAGCGATCCAGTTTTAATTCAAGCGAAACTCGAAACCGTAATAAATGAAAAACTAACAAAACTTTCAACCGAAAAATAATTTTTTAACCGATGGGGATAAAACAAATGGAAACAAATTTAGTTCAATGCAGACAAGTAACAGACGAAAATGACGAAACGCTCTGGTTCTTTCAAGAAGGCCTCCAAGATGCCGGTACTGGACACTGGGGTGCAATCTTAACTCACACAATGCCGATTCGATTCAAACGCGTTCATGTCCCGTCAAAAAAATTGCTATGTTCGCAAGCGGGTGTTCGATGGCTTAACGAACGGATAATCTGTCAGGTCTATAAAGAAACATTTCTATTGGCCCGATCCAAGTTGATTGAATTGTCAGTTGAAAACCAGCGTCAAGGGCTAGATCCGATCGATTGTGACGATGAAGAGGTGATTCATAAAATCGTGTCTAAATTAATGGGCTGTACCTATAAAGACATTACCGGGCATGATCCAACTGAATTCTGCATGACCCTGACTTGGAAGTCTTCGGGAAACTTGAAGCTAATTGATGAGAGACCTCGCGACTGGTCCGATGTGAATTTTAAAATGCCTCTGACGATAAATTGAAAGGAAAATTATGAATGTAATCACTAGGTCCCTACCAATGGGCCACCTGCGATCCCCAATTGAGGATAGCAATATCAACGTTAAAGACCGAACCGTCGAAATTGTATTTAGCACGGGATCGAAGGGGATGCGTCAAGGATGGGATGGACCCTACTACGAAGAACTTTCGATGAGCCCCGACGCAGTTGATCTCTCGCGCCTCAATAATGGCGCTCCGTTGCTAGCTAATCACAATACTAACGATTTGAATGCCGTAGTGGGCGTCATAGAGCGAGCTTGGTTAGACGGGAACCAAGGTAAGGCAATTGTTAGGTTTAGCTCAGACCCCGAGGCTGACAAAATTTTTCAGAAGGTCCAAGAGAAAATTTTAAGAAACCTTAGTATTGGCTACCAGGTCCGCAAGTACGTCGAAGTGACACAAAAAGGTGACAAACTACCTACATATCGTGCTGTAGACTATACAATTTCAGAGGTCTCAATCGTGCCGGTGGGCTTCGATGATAACGCGAAAATTAGAAAAAATGATAACTCAACCGAAGTTTTAATAGAAACTTCAGATAAGGAAACTACAGTTATGCCAAACAGTAACAGCCAAGATGCAGTTAAACAAGAACGCGAAAGACAAACACAAATCAGGTCGGCGGTGCGAAGTGCGAAGCTCGATGAATTATTTGCTGACCAACTTTGTGAACAAGGGGTTTCAGCCGACCAAGCTCGTAAAATGGTTTTGGAAAAACTAGCGGAAAAGCAACCGGAACCCATTCAACCTTCGGTTAGAGTTGAAATTGGTACAGACGAAAGAGACAAACGAAGTGCTGTCTTTGAAAATGCGCTCATGCACCGAATTAACCCACTGAATGCAAAATTAGAGTCAGGCCGACCGCTTGCTGGTAGGAGCATGATTTACGCGGCAGAATTCTTGGTAGGACGTCGGCCCGAAGGAATGAGTGATGCCCAATTCATTCAACGGGCTTTAAGTAGCTCAGATTTACCCTTAGCTTTGGCCAATGTTGCGTCCAAATCTCTCGTCGCACAATACCAGAGAACGGAACCTCAATATAAAAAGTTCGTTCGACAGGAGTATTTAAAAGATTTTAACGAGCATTCATTGATTAAGGCTGGAGACTACCCATCTCTCCAACAACGACAAGAGTCGGGGGAGTTCAAACGTGGATATTTAGGCGAAGATCGTGAAACCGCACAGTTACTTAGCTGGGGTAACATCCTAGAACTAACACGCAATATTTGGATCAATGACCATATCGGAATTTTACAAAATTGGGTAAACGAAGGTGGTGTCGCTGTGGCCCGTCTCGAAAATCAAAAAGTCTTTAATATTCTCACGAGTAACCCTGATATGAATGACAGTGTTGCGTTGTTTCATAACGATCATGGTAATCTCGGAACTGCCGGAAAAATAGAATCTGCCTCTATAGGCGAGGCCGTGAAGCTCATGATGAAGCAAAAAACCGTTGATGAATTGGATTTTCTAAATTTGGTTCCGAAGTTTTTGATTTGCGGACCGGATAAGATGGTTGAAGCTCGTCAGGCTTTAGCTGATATTTATGCCGCGACTTCAGCGACAGTTAACCCTTTCAGCGGTTCGATGGAATTAATCGTGGACGCTAACATATCTGGGAATAAATATTTCTTCATAGCAGACCCAGCTTTGGTGCCTGGCATAAGCTGCTTTTACTTGGAAGGCTCGCAAGGTCCAACTGTGACAACGAGAGTTCATTTCGAAACGTCGAATCTCCAATTTAAAATTGAGCACGACTTCGTGGCCAAGGCCGTCGAAGCCAAATCGATGGTTTATAACGCCGGTAACTAACCTCTCCTTAATACGCTGAGGGGACAACTGAAGGCTCCGAAAGGGGCCTTTTTTATTTTAGGAGTTTTTATGACTGAAGAAGAAAAACAGAAAAAAATTGAAGAAATGAAAAACAAAAAGACTGCGCTTTATGTTGGGCGTATCGAACCAAATGAAGCTCTTCAACCAACTTTTTATAATGAATTTGTTTTAATTGAACCAACTGTCAACTTGCCCAATGAAGAAAATACGCTTGATGAACAAACAGGAGATTCTAAATGAATGTTTCAACTACAGTCGGGATAGTTATTCCTGGAGTCGTTTTCCCTTTCGCAGGAGGAACGGCCCCGTCTGGGTTTCTCTTATGTTACGGACAAGCGGTAAGTCGAACGACATACGCAGATCTTTTTGATGTTCTCGGGACAACTTATGGCGCTGGTAATGGTACGACGACGTTTAACTTACCAGACCTTAGAGGGCGAACGATATTCGGTAAAGATGATATGGGCGGTTCCGCTGCCAGTCGTTTAACTTCAACCGGAGGAATAACCGGATCGACTTTAGGCGCAACTGGAGGCTCACAAGTACACACAATTTCTGAGGCCGAATTACCTGTTCATAGTCATACTATGGCGCATACACACGATATGAGCCATACGCACAGCGTGCCAGTATCTTCAAGTGGTACTGGAGTTACTTCTGTCAACTCTTCGGCAATTTCAAATTCTACCCCGAGTTATAATATAGCAACAAGTGCTGCGAGTAGTTCAACCACTGGCGGTTCCTCGGCTGCGAATACTGGTAACGTTGGTAGTGGTACGGCCGCGCCAATAGTAAACCCTGGCTTGATTCTAAATTTTATTATTAAGTTCTAAATTTCATCCAACTAAAAACTCAACAAGCTCAGTGAAATCTATTGATTTTATTGGGCATTGCTATTAGCTTGCCTCTGTAGGTAGGCAGTCTCTTAACGCCCCTCACTACCAAGTTTATAAAAAGTCTAAGAAATTCAATAAGTTAACAAAATTAAGTAGGTGGTTTGGCTCTACGCCAAAGACTGGGGCAGTCGAACTTTTGCTAGCCACAATAGGCTTT
>CAZYOE010000053.1:0-6866 GCA_964648725.1 uncultured Pseudobdellovibrionaceae bacterium
GCATTATACACCATCCAGTTATATTTTAGGAGTCCGTTCTTTTAGGAAGGATCAATAGACCCAACGTGTGAGTGTGTCCAAATTACCTGTAACCGCAAAACCAATAACTATAACAACGACCCATTCAAAAAGTTTATCTAAGTTCATTTCTTCCTCCCAAGGTTAATTAATTTTATTTTCTTCTCCCAAATAGACTCACATCAATTCCAACTTACCATCTCCAGACTGAATAATTTTTTTCATTTTGAAGCGATCAATAATATTTTTCACGGAATTCCACGACCACTCTTTATTCATCGGAGAGGGGATTCTCTTTTCATTCAATTTGTCTGCAATGGAATTAGCATTGATTCCAAATTTCCATTGCTTGTGAATCTGCTGTAACACAGGGTACTCTTTGGGGTGCTTTGTGATTTGCCCTTCAAAGTAGCAAAATCCATATGGTGGTTTTGTGGACATTTTTCCATTTTGCCTACTTGTTCTAGAATTTAGTTCTTTTGCTGATGCCCTTAGTGAAACTCCGCCTTTAAGTAATTCACTTCGCACGACGGTTTTTGGGATATCTAACCTTGCCGAGATATCGCGGAGTGAAAGCCCTTTCTTATAAAGTCGTGCCATTTCAGAGTAAGCCGCTTGCTTTTCTAAATAAGAAAAGCTAATAAAATCATGGGGGTTAGCTAACATTGCGTAACTGCGCCCTGTGGTCACCAGTTTTTCTCTCGTTCCTGGATTCCAATTCGATCTAATAGCAGTTTTTAGGATTTCTATCTTGTAGAAACCACACGTGACGAAAGCCCTTTCCCCTAAAGTTAAACCATTTGTGGTAATGAGGTTTTCATATCTACATAAAACAAGTTTATAAAGTCATGGGGGTTGCTAATCATTGGGTAGTTGCGCCTTGTGGTCACCAACCTTTGGTACTTTGGGTCTTCTCTCGTCAGGTTCGGTTCATCTGGAGTTTTAACTATTCAAAAAATATTAGCATATTCGAATCTATCTTGTTGGGGCCTTTAGACATCTGCTATTCTTCTTTTTCGCATATGCTGGAGGCCTAGAATTGTCATACAAGAAATCGAGATCCTCTCGGGTCAACATTCTCGCTAATTCCAATGATCCAACCGTTCTCCTTAGCTGATCCACGGAGCGAGGACCAATCACTAAAAAGTCTGCTCTCTCATGAGCAAGTACGTAAGCATTAGCCACTTGATCCGGAGTAAAACTGGTACTATGAGCCTCGTTAAATCCTTCTGCAAAGCTAATGACTCGGCGAAACCTCTGCTCATTGGCATTATGAAAAATCGATTCATAAACATTTCCCCAATAGCGATCACCTTGAGTTTTTAACTCGAGTGCACGAGCTTTAGCTTCCTGCCATGTTTTTGAAAAAATGGAAAAACCGCCTAAAGGAGAATAGGTCATCATTTTTACCCCCTTCTGATAATCTGGATCCATCATTTCTGCATGCGTCGCCTGCACGCCACCTGAATGAATCGTGACTGAATCCATCTCTAGGATTGAAAAATAAGGACTGCTCGCAACAGGCCTTACCAATTGTGGATTATTATGAGCGGCAATTTGTGACTCATTAACTCTCTCTGGTCGCCAATTTGAAACGCCAACCATAGTAAACAATCCTCTCAGTTCGGGATCGCTCAAAGCTTCTAGAATTGTGGTTACAGAGGTGGCTGGCCGATCTACTTTTTTGTAGTCCATAAAATCAACGTCATCTCGATGCATGAGATAAATCGCAATTTTATGATTCAGCCGTTGGTAAGAACCAATAATTTCCTCTTTAATATTTGCAATGATTTGCTCTTTTTGCCCTTTTAACCGACTGTCATAACTGCCAGGCCCGATATCATGAGGAAACCCCCCTTTTGTAATCACATAAAGATCATCTCTGTTCAGCGACTCCAGCCATTGCCCTAATGTACCTTCAATGGAATTGGTATAGATCGGAGCCGTATCAAAAACATTGATCCCTAAAGCCACCGCTTCGTTCAAAACTTGAATGGCTTGTTCATTTGGAATTTGCCCAAGGTGGTCTGTGCCCATTATCAATCGGGAAAACTTCAAACACGCCTTCGGACTATCGCAAACATCGACATAGGTCATTCCGGCATGACCTACGGATACCATACTGATGACTAAGGCAAACGGAATAACTAAGGACCAAAGATTTCGCAACATGATGTACTCCCTGTGGAACACTTACTGAAGCAATAATCATACCACAGGGAAATCGTTTTAAACTCACCGACGAGCCCAATGGGCAAGGTATTTTACAAAGCCCTACTCGAAACCGTCATCATGAGAAACAGCCTGTTAGTTTTCAAGGTATTTGGAAATATCCTGCTCTGTAGCTGAAGATAAATCTCCGCAATGTAATCCAACATAAACTGCCGTACGTTGCCAACCGACCTGTTTTTGATCCGCCAAGATCAACGGCGCAATAGCTTTGATGAAGTTGTATCGCTTGAAGGCATCGGTCAGACTGACACACTCAAGGGTTTCCCCTTCACGACCAGTTACCTCATGGGTCTGCTCGAGGACTTCACCTCTCATTCCCGCTTCACCAATTAAACGTACAACTTCATTGGCTGTCTTTCGAATGTTAAGGTTTCTTTCTAAAGGGCACCAGATCAAAACTCTGCATAAATGTCCCAAAGTCTCCTCCGAGCCTTCTCAACTTAGCTGGTGAGCCTGATGTCAAGTTTATCAGACCAGTGACAACTTTATCTTTTCCATAGAGAAGAGCCACACGGCCCGTATAAAAATCATAGGAGCTCGTTGCGATTGTATCTTTTTCAGTTAAGCCACTTCTTCGCCAAATCCATCCTTTGATGTTTAACGGAATGAAGGGGTTATCACTATTCAAAGGCCCTCGATCGCGCAAAACATTGAGCTCTAAAATAAGATCCTGAAGTTCAGAAGCACCCTTTTCCTCGTAAACGGCTGATACTTGTTTTAGAAACACTGGATTTTTAATTTCAGGGAGATTTTCATTCTTTGTGGCAACGAAGGATCCTACTTTTCCAAAAATAATAGAATGCCAACGACCACTTATGATTCCCTTTTCGAGATCAGTGACCTGCAATAAGGCATCCACATCGGCATCTGGGCGGGCTAAAATAAAGTAAGTTTTCTTCAAGGGATTGGGAAATGGGGTCGGAGCAAATTTGTAAGCAAGAATTTCATTTTGCGTTTCTCCAAATTGCAGCCTGGCAATCGCTGAAATCATTAAAGTCAAACCATTAGGTGTTTGTTGCTGATAGGTGGATAGCTCGATTTGAACTCGCTGGTAGGCGCTCAGATTTTCATGGTAAAGATAACCATTATAAACTCCGGCAATGGAGCTCTCAGTGGCTGTGTTCGAAGATTTGCTAAAGATTAATTCTTTCCGTAAATCTTTAGTGTCAACTTTTTGTTGCAAGCGCGACTTTTGCATTTCATTAGAGACTCTCTGAAGTTGACAGTCTCCGCAGGTGATTTTGTTGCCATTCACGGTACAAGTATAATTTAATGGATCACCATTAATTCCCAAACTACCGTTAAAAAAATCATAGGAGACAGAACTTACTTTTGAAAAGGTGCAAAATTTCTTAGTTTCACCAGCACATAAAACTTTATCTCTCTTTGCAAATTGGCCCTTAGCTTCATAAGCCCCGTATGGGTTCCCAAGTCGGCTACTGTCGTTAGTAGATCGATAAGTAAATAATTGCAAACTGCTAGGAGTCTTTCCGCATTTTCCTCGGTATTCTCCGTTGAGGGGTTCAATCAAAGGCTGCGTTGGTAGTATATCGTTCGCTTTCGATAACCTCACAAATCCAACTTGGCCAGATGAGGAATAAAGTATACCCTCAAAGATATTTCCTTTGAGGACGGCATCTTTAATATAAACTTCTTGATTAGTTTCATTTAATGTCAAAATGCCGCTCAGTAAATTAAAAGCAATATCATGATAATGATAAGAGACGTACTCAGTGGAATCATAACCACCAAATTGAAGCGTTAAGATAGCTTGGAGTTTCATTCCCCCTTCAATTTCTCTTTCAGGAATCAGTTCTAATTTAACCAATTGATCTTTGCCAAGATTATCGTGACTAACTACACCAGTGAAAGTTCCAAAGGCATTCGAATCGAAAGCTTCTGCAGACACACAAAGGTGAATTATTATTAATAAAATGAACTTTACAAAGAATTTCATTATAAACTCCTGTTTTCTTCAATAAGTTCAGTTTTTATGGCACTTCCAATCGACTTTTCCAATTCAATTCTTTGCACTAAGAAATCAAACTTAAAATTTTCTTGTCGAAGCTTCGCCTCAAAAAGGCCATCGGCAGCCATTTTCAAGTCAGATGAATTCTTCACTCCTCGACGATATTCATTCATGACCGAAGAATAGTATGTTTTGGCCCGGCTTTCATTTTGCTGTTCTAAATCGACTCTTTTTTGTATGGCCAAAACCCGATTAAAAGCAATTTCAGCCTGACTCACCGATTCGAGAATGACCTGCTTGAGAGCCGCTTCTGTTTTTAGGTAATTGTACTCACTTTCTCGTTTTTCATAACTTGTATCAAAGCCATCAAAAAAGTTCCATTTGAGTAGAATAGTCCCACGAGTTGAAGCGCCAGCACCATCAAGACTTTGACTGACGGGAAAATACCCCGTTAACCCTTCCACTTCAATATTGGGCAGCCATTTGGATTTCCATTGGTGTCTTTTTACCGTGGCAATGGACAAATCTTTAGTGGCCAACGCAATGGACTCGCTGGTGGTTTCAATTTTTTCTAAGTTGTCTGCAAAGGTCCCAACGATATGCTCATGGCGCAGTAGGCCCATCGGCTCTATTTTACTGCCGACCTCATCACCCAACAGGCGCTTCATGTTTGTTCGTGACTCCTCTAACTCTTGTTCCAACAGAACAATATCTGACTTGATGAGGGCTTCGGCCAACTCGAACTCCATCACATCAGACGCAACGGCCATTCCAGCGGATCGCTTTTGCTTCGCCATTCGCTTATGAGTCTCATTGATTTTCAATAAGTCTGACTTCAGCGCGATGGCGTTCTTTTTGAAAATAAAGGCGTGAAAGGCCCTTTCAATTTCAAGACCAATTTTAAATTCGGCTCTCTGGAGTACTGTTTGCATCCTTTCCAGTTCTAACTCTGCAATTTGTTTTTTGCGAGAATCATCAAAACCGGAAAAGAGATTATAATTCACCGAAAGATATCCAATCGAGTCAGTTTGAGTTTTACGAGCAGTGAGCTGACTTTCTAAACCCGCGAACAGGCCTAACTTTGGAAAAAATGGGCTTTGGGCACGATTATATCGAGCTCGAGCTTCTTCAACGGACCGTCGTAATGATGTCACCTCAAAATTATGATTGATGGCATACTGTTTCAGAGTTTCCAAATCAATTTTTTCAAGCTGAACATTGTTAGGATTACTCGGAGTAGGTACCTGAGCCTCTACTACGGAGGAGATTAGGCTAAAGAAACAATAAAGTAGAACTATTTGTTTATTCATCATTATTCATTTTCAATCTGAACTTTTGCCAATTTAGCTTCTTGCTGGTGAACTGAAAGCACATGGACAATAAATCGATTATATTTTTTTGCATCGAACTCTACCGAGAAGTTTTCCGCACCAATGTTAGGCTTAACTTCGGTTATGGTTTTAGTCCTTGGTATTTCAATTTTAATCACTACATCCTTGAGATCTTTTTGAGGAGACAAGCTTACAAAAGACTTTGGATCAGATGGCAAAATTGCAAGCGGAAAAATGGAAAGCCTTTTATGAGCGTAAAGAACTTCAATAAATAACTCAAATTCATTGACGTGATCTTGTTTTTCGTGGGCGTGTTCGTTTTCATCTTGTCCTTGGTGTTCATCTTTACTGTCGCCATGTAATTCTGCATCAAGATGACTGGCTTCTTCGACATTTCCACCATGAGGAGCTGGTGGTAGCGCCCCTGGAATACTATGGCCTTCATGGGCAAACGCAGTTGGATTGGTGGTAAAAAAGCCAATTAGAATCAATTTTTTCAACGCCGCTTTAAACTTCATGATTTGGTTCCCTTTGATTGGTCACGTATTTTTCTGCTGCATTTCTGCTAAAATGATAAAATATAGTAGGGGTAACCCACATGTCTAACAAGGTAGAGCTAAATAGACCACCAAAGATAACTACCGCAACAGGGTGAAGGATTTCTTTACCCGGTTCACCTTTGGCAAGAATCAATGGAACTAATGCCAACATCGCTGTTAGGGCTGTCATTAAAACGGGAACGAGTCTTTCAAGAGAGCCTCTGATGACCATCTCTTTGGAAAATTTCTGATTTTCTTCCAGCATTAAATGCAAATAATGTGAAATCATCATGATTCCGTTTCTCGATGCAATTCCGCACAAAGTAACGAAGGCCACCATTGATGCAATAGATAAAATTCGATCGGAAAGATAAATAGCAACAACACTTCCAATCAAGGCCATGGGAATATTCAACATGATTTGAAGCGCGAGAAAGACTGAGCGAAACTGACTGAACAAAACAATAAATACGCCCACAATAGAAAGGCTTCCTAAGACTGCCATTAAACGACTTGCTCTTTGCTGGCTTTCAAATTGACCACCGTACTGGATAAAGTACCCCTCAGGTAGCTTCACTTGGGTACCCACCTTCTGACGAATCTCGGTGATAATGCTATTGAGATCGCGTCCAGAAGTATTGGCCTGCACTACAATTCGCCTCTGCATGTTTTCGCGATTAATCATATTAGGTCCTTTGGTTTCATAGACATCAGCCACTTGTCCCAAAGTAACTTTAGATCCGTCTGGCATTGATTTTATTACTATGGCTTTTAGCT
>CAZYOE010000053.1:6884-26677 GCA_964648725.1 uncultured Pseudobdellovibrionaceae bacterium
GTCATCAAAACGCATGAACACTTCATAAATTCGCTGGCCCTCCAAAACTTGAGCTACCACTTCACCTTGCAGGGCCATCTCTAGTTGAGATGCTAATTCACCAACAACCATATTGTATTTGAGAACTTCCTCTCGGAAAAAATAAATTTTAATTTTTGGAATTAGAACCTGCTGTTCTATCTGCAGATCGACTATTCCTGCTACATCCTTTATGGAACTATAGACTTTTGCAGCAAGTGCTCTTGAAGTTTTGATGTCTGAACCAAATATCTTTATCGCGATTTGGGCTTTAACACCTGAAAGCATGTGATCTAATTGATGTGAAATGGGTTGGCCGAGGTTAATCATGGTTCCTGCAGGAAGGTCTTTTTCAAGTTTTTCCCGAATCTCTGTCAGAACGATCTCGCGTGCTCGGCCCTCTTCTTTAAAATCCACATCAATCTCACTATTATGAACTCCTTCAGCATGTTCATCGAGCTCCGCCCGTCCCGTACGTCGAGCGACAAACTTCACTTCGGGTACGGTAAGAATGATTTTTTCAGCGAGGGTGCCCACTTGATTGGAATATTGCAGAGACACGCCCGGTGGCAAAACGACAGAAATCATCGCCGTTCCTTCGTTGAATTTAGGAAGGAACTCTCGACCCATAAAAGGTATTAATGCCACCGCGACTAGAAAAAGCACGGCAACGGTGGCAACAACAAATTTAGGTTTTTCTATGGCTCGACGAAGTATTTTTTCGTCCCAGTGTTTTAAAAAACGTACGAGAGGACCATCCGACTTATGCTCCATGGCTTTCATCCGAGGTAGAAGGTAGGCACACATGGCTGGAGTCACGGTTAGTGAAATAACAAGTGATGCCACCAAAGAAACAATATAGCCAATGCCTAATGGTGCAAAAAATTTTCCTTCAAGACCTCCCATGGAAAAGAGAGGTAAGAAAACCAACACGACAATTATGGTAGCAAAGACTATGGAGTTACGAACTTCACTACTCGCCTTAAAAATAACTTTTAACGGCGACAAAGGTTGACTTAATTGACGATTTTCTCGAAGCCGCCTAAATACGTTTTCTACATCGACGATGGCATCATCAACAAGTTCACCAATCGCAACCGCCAATCCACCCAGTGTCATAGTATTGATGTTCATATCAAACCAATGAAAAACAATTCCCGTCAGCACAAAAGAAAGGGGGATCGCCGTGAGGGTGATAAAAGTGGTTCTGAAATTCATCAGGAAGAGAAACAAAATGATCGCAACTAGTATTGCACCATCACGCAAAGCCTCTTGGACGTTCCATATCGAGTGCTTAATAAAGTCAGCTTGTTTAAAAAGATGCTTATTGATTTTTACGCCCTTCGGTAGGGTGACTTGAATGTCATCAAGTTCGTGACCAATAATATCGGTTAACTCAATGGTCGAACCACCAGGTTGTTTTTGGACACTAAGTATTACCGCAGGGCTGGCGTTGACACTGGCATCTCCCCTTTTTACTCTAGGTCCAAACCGAACTTGCGCAACATCTTTGATCTTTACCGGCATTCCCAGCGAACTTCCGATCACTGAGTTTTCAACTTCTTCCAAGTTTTTAACTCGCCCGATATTTTGAATGAGATATTCTTTGTTTTGCAAATCAACAAATCCACCCGTGGTGTTTTGACTAAGGTGAGATAGATTGTGTTGAACATCGCCCAAAGTTAAATTGCGCATTCGCAGTGATTCGCTTGAAAGATGAATTTGGTACTGTCTGACTCCCCCACCAATAGGAATCACTTGGGCAATGCCTGGGACTGAAAGTAAACGAGGCCTGATGACCCAATCAGCGATGGAACGAAGATCCATCGGGGTTATCTTTGGATCATCAGTTGTGAGTCCTACTAATTGAAATTGGCCCATGATCGAGGAAATGGGGGCCATGACTGGAGTGATTTCTTTGGGCAGTTGTTCTTTTACTAATGTTAGCTTTTCCGAAATCAGTTGCCGGTTTCGAAAGATGTCGGTGCCCCATGCGAATTCCAAATAAATTACTGTAAGCCCAACCCCAGAACTGGATCGCACGCGTTCCAGCCCTGGTGTTCCATTAACTGCTACTTCGATGGGTAGTGTTACCAAGGTTTCGACTTCTTCAGGCGACAACCCTCCTGCTTCAACAATGATGGTAACGGTCGGACGGTTTAAATCAGGAAAGACATCGACTGGTAGATTGACAAAAACCCAAGTGCCATAAACCAAAGTTAATGCTGCCGTACAAAGGACAAAAAACCGATTGCGTAATGAAAACTGAATGAGCTTATCAAACACGGTTGCTGGCCTCTCAAAGTTTTAATATAACGCCGAGATTCGTGCTTAAACCGTCAATAGTCTGTGACGATGAAAAACTGCGTTGATTCATTACTGAAACTTTTAATCCACCAAACCACGTTCGACTGGACTCTGTGATTGGTTCAAATAAGGTAACACCAACTCCTAATTGATAAAAAGGGACCCAGAAACCCTGTTCGAGGCCATCTAAATTTCCCATTTGATAAACCCATTGCATTCCCACTCGAGCACTGACGTAAGGGCTAAAATCAACCCAGCGTTGATATTCAAAATCGAGACCTGCATAAAGGGGCAATGAATGGGCGCGAAGGAGAGTTGTTCGCTCTGAACCGTTCAGGGATTTTTTGGATTTCACTCGAGCCAACCGTTCCTGATAGGAGTAGGAAAGTCCACCGACTCCCTTAAAAACTGCAGCGCCCTCCTTGAAAAAACCATTTTGAAACATAATATTGACCATCAGTATTGATTTCCAATAGGACTCATAGGGAACTTCATAATAACTGTTCGCGAGAGTCATAGTTGAAGGCGCGAACTGACCCACCTCTGTGACTAAGGTGAACTCAGAGTGACTCGTTCCAGATAACTCATCAACTTGTTTAATGGCGTTCTTAAAAATCTTATCGACAATATCCGGCGTTACTTGAACTTGTGGCTTCTGGTTGGTTACTTCACTGGCGAAGCCGGTTGATGAAGCTATAAAAATAAAAAGACCAACTAAAAATGTTTTCATTATTTTGTCACCTCAAATTTTCCGACTTCACCCAGGGCATCCGCCGCTAGAGTTCCCGTGATTTTGGACTGTTCAGAAAAACCGCGCAGAGTGAATTTGTAGTCCGAGTTTACACGGACCACTAAGTTACGGGTCAAAAAGTTAAACTGCACTTCAGTATATGGAAATTCCATAAATTCCGTGGAATCAAAAGGTCCAAAATAAAGCCGAAGGCTTCCACTAATAGAAACCCCATTGGGTTTTGATGTGTCAGGTGTGGTGACCAGACTTAGCATCATTCTCTCAGGCAGATTTGATTGTGGATTTGTATTTTCTAATTGTCCTCGGTAGGTGCCTTTAACAGATTCAAGTAGCGTTCCCCGTGTTTCAAGAGGGCTATTGGTCTTATTGAAACTAAGACTTCCCACTTTGCCTTTGTATTTCGAATACCATTCACCTTTGAGCTCCCCGTCCGACCAATAGCCTGCCAAAGTCACATCAATAGATTCAGATTTCAAAATCATCTGCCCCGTCATGGGGTTAAACTGAACTGGATCAAATTTATAAATGAGATATTCGTTGGAATTCCAATCACCAAAGATAATTTTAAGAGAGGCCACCAAACGCAAACCTTCCGGGGCAATGCTACTTGAGGTTAGAGTCAGCTCACTATACTGAAAGAGGTCTTTGTCTTGATGTAACAGAACTCCTCTGTATTGCCCTCCGAGTTTCTGAATTCTTGTTGAATCACGTTCTTTGGTGGCCCGAACTAAATTAAGACTCCCAGAGGTCGCAGCCGAAGGTGCGGTCCAAGTCCCAGTTAAGTTAGCCCCACTCAGGTAGCCAGTGATGATGATGTCGTTATAATCATTGTTGCTCACCACTAAATCGAGCTTGTCCTGATTCGGATTATAATCAGCCTTTTGTATTGAAAAACCAATATACTCCGAATCCTTGAGTGATCCCTCACCAAAGTTAAATCGGAAGTAACCTGTTAAAGTTGGTGTCATCACAGGGTCCACAGAGCCCTCTGAAACAATTGGGATATCTTTAATTTCAATGTTTAAACTGACATTCTGCTCAACACCATTCACTTGGGAAAACTTTCCGAAGTAAGAGCCCGTAACGAGTTGCAGTTCTTGCCGCTTCGTTTCTGCTGCTGCTAATTTTTGTTCCCGAATTGCATCTCTCTCACTGATTGTATTTCGGGAGCAAGAAGACAACAGCACCAGTGCTGCCAATAGACCGAACGAAAAAATGTTTTTTTACACTTATGACTCCTTAAGAGTATTTTTGCAAATTAACCTTGCTGAATTTTAAGGTTTCCTCCAACACTTGTGGTTCTGAGAGTAATTTGGACCGGTTGGTAAAAATTAGTTTTTTCTTGTAGTAAAATGGCATTATACAACCCTGCTATGGTTGAACCAGATTCATCCGCATAACTCATGGTAGCTAAAAAACTTAAACTTGAAAGTACCAAAAATCGGAGAACTAATTTGGTTAATTGCATGGTAGTTCCCTACTTAACCTAAATTATCAAAAGCTGACAGCAATTCTTTGCTATTTTCTTTTACTATGACATCAGTATTATAAGATTTAGAAATGTTCTGCGGCGGTTTTCCGATGAAAACACTATCTTTGAGTTCAAGCGTAAACTCAATTTCCCTCCACGAAAATTCAATAAGGTATTGAGCATAGATCCTTCCGAATTTATGCCGCCCATCATCATGGCGATGTTTTTTATTATAACTATTCACTTTGGAACAATAGAACTTATCTTCGAAGCCTTTTTGTTTTTAGGACATGAGGAAAAGGCACAAAAAAATGCTTTTTTACTGCATGCAATGGTATTGAAATTGCTGGCTAGCTGTTGGAGTGGCAGAGAAGTTTATTACCATAGACGTTGTACTTGTTGTAATCCACCACCTAATTGCTCCAGTGTCTCCGCCATAAGCCGTAACAACACAATATGGTGCTGTGCTGTATGCGGCTTGAAAGGTGATTGTACAAGCTGTTGGGCTTGCTGTTCCAAGGGTAACTAATCCTCTCGTGTCGTTTCCTGTTATTGCTGGTGACGTCCCACAGGTTTCAACTGTTGCAGATGTTCCTGAGTTTGCAATGTGACCCTTAACATCTAATGTTGCTCCTGGGGTAGTTGTACCTATGCCGACGTTACCACCAGCATCCTGCAATACCAAATTCCCTGAGCTTCCGCCGTCGATATAGGCTTGAATTTTTCCGTAGCTATTTCCTGTATTAGTACCGGTGCCAATTACAGTAGCACTCCCAATAGCAGTTGAAACCCAATCCGTCGATGTAAACAATCCTCCTAGTACTCCCCCTGCCACTGTCAATTTTCCAGAGGATGTAGTCGTACCAATGCCGACGTTGCCAGAGCTATCCAGACGGAATTTTTCAGCCCCGCCTACGACTAAGCCAATTTGATTAGATGCAGGAGAATACATTCCAGTATTTGTCGTAGAACTAAATCCGTATGTAGGAGCAGACAGAGAGCCTGCAGGCCCCTGAGTTTGGCCTATAAAATTCAAATTGCCGCTACGGTCAACATTAAACATGGTACTGCCGTTACGTCTTAGATCCAAAAGCTTTCGGCTGCCTGAACCAACAGATGTCTCAGTCACATCGACAAACAATGCCGTATAACCTTCAGTGCCAGAGGCGTTTACTGTCGGTTGTACTTTCAATCCAAAATCTATACCAGATGCTGAATTAAAATCGGTAACAATATCTAACCGGGCGCCAGGAGTAGTCGTACCAATACCGACGTTGCCAGCAGAATCAATTCGCACCTTCTCTGTTGGCGAAGCACCATTTGCCTGTGTCTGTAAACTCAAATACCCAGCTGAATTTCCTGATGTGGTATTTTCTTTTCCACCCATTATCCCGGAAAAAGAATAGAGAGTAGCTCCTGCATCTGCTTTTCCGAGAAAAACTATTCCTGCCTTTGGGTTACCATTGTAGGCAGTATTAGAGGCGATACCCTGGTGGTAACATAATTCGCCCGTGCACAAGTCATTACCGACTATTTGTAGATACGCAGAAGGATTGGTCACGCCAATTCCCACTTTACCATTCGCTCTGACAGTCACTCCAGAACTTGAGTCTCCTGAATTTGATTGAATTCGCGCAACTAGTCCATTTGTCGATGTGCCAGTATTGGCTACTCTTAATAAACCATTTGTTGAGTTCAAAGATGCATTTGACGAACTAATGGACAATATACTTCCTGCGGCCAAGGAATTCGCCGTAAGTGCAAGTTGATTCCCCGTACTTGCCGTAGACCAGTTCCAACTTAAAGTATTGCTGCTGTTATCAAGTGAACCTGCGCCTGTAGCTCCAGTTAAATCAGAAATCGAACCAGAACCACCACTTCCATTTGCCCAGCTGGCCAGCCCGTCGGCATCGGAGGTAAGAACTTTACCTTGACCAGGACTACCTCCAGTGATTTTAACCTGACCCGCTATTTCTAATGCAGACCCAGGAGTTGTTGTCCCAATACCGACGTTGCCACTCGAGTTTACAATTAATGCTTCCGTCGCGCCTGCTTTAATATGAAGTGGGTTTGCTGTTGATGAGGCCAAGGTGTTAATCTTCACGAGGTCTTGGGTACCAGTACCTCCTGTAGAGGCAACATTCTCTGTGATGTTAAAGGCTGTTGTGTTTGCGGTGAGCTGCCAATTCCAAGTTTGCGCATTGGTGTCGTTGTTAATGGAGTTCGCTCCCGTGGCGGCGGTCAGTCCAGATAGAGATACTCCTCCACTCCCCGCCGCCCAAGTCGGTACTCCACCTGAGACAGTGAGAACATGGGTATTACTGCCAATCGGCAGTTTTGATAAAGAATTTGGTCCTGAGGCGTAAAGTAAGTCACCGGTGGTATAAGTACTTTGATTAGTTCCACCGTAAGATTCTGAAACTTTGGTGCCGTTCCACACTCCTGAAGTAATGGTGCCGGTGGTATTGATATTACCCTGTACTGCAGACGGAAGAGTCGAACTGATCGATGGCGCTCCGACACCGGAGGTGATCAATACTCCGTTATTTGCCGTTGTGAGTCCAATGACCGTGTTCGCTGAACTGGAGTACAAAAGTTGATTTTCTGTGGTCGTACTCGGAAAAGTGGCTGTCGACCATACCGGTCCAGTGACGGAACCTTGTAATATGGTATTCGCCGTAGTGCCACCACCCGCAGTCAGTGTACCTGTCACATTGGTGATCATCACGCTATTGATCGGATAAGTTGGAAGATCACTCGCACCTAAAGTTCCCCAACTTGGAGCAGCCGAAGTGGCGCCATTACCTGTTTGTGACAAAAACTTTTTAGTCGTCGTCGAATTGCCAGATAATTTAGACAAGGTGTTCGAGGCCGAGGCGTAGGGAACATCTCCAAGAGTGTAGCTCGTGAGTCCTGTTCCACCATAGGTGGGACCAATTGTTGTGCCTTGCCACGTGCCAGTCGTTACTGTGCCAAGACTCGTGATGTTTAATTGCGTCGCTGAAGGAAGTGTCGATGAAATCGAAGGAACACCTGTTCCACTTGTGACAAGAACTCCATCATTTGCGGTTGCTAGACCCGACACCGCAGAGCCAGCAGCTGAATAATACGAAAGCTGATTTTGGCCGCCAGCATTCACGGTGCCGGAACCTCCTCCGCCCCATCCACTTGATACGGTCTTGCAATTTGCACCCGCGGAATCACAAATTTGATTCACGCGCATGGTGCCATTCACGTCGAGAAGTGCATTTGGTGATGTTGTTCCGATACCAACGTTACCGCCAGTGGGATTTAGAATGATATTGCCCTTTGTTGCGTTGGCAGTCGAGTCTAGAGTGAGGTTCTCACTTGCAGCCGTACCACCATTGAGCGTTTGCCCAGTGGCGCGGCCTGCAAGTAGTGCGTATTGGTTGAGGCTCGGGATCATCCCCGTAGCGATCTGACCACTGCCATCGAGCTTCGCAATTTTATTCGCATCTCCAACTCCCCCCGTTGTTCCTGAGTTGAGTGTTAAAACCGGAGTCATCGTGCCCGTCGCGACTACAATGTCGCCATTCGCCGAAGTCACACTGGTAACGGTGCCGCCGCTGCCGGGGGCACTGATCGTGACCCCTCCACTGCTATTTGTAATTGTGATACCTGTGCCAGCGGTGAGAGTCGAAAGATTAAATCCTAATCCATTTCCAATCAATATCTGACCATTCGATGGATCACTTCCGTAACTCAATATTTTTTGTCGATTGGGTATGGCGTTGGTATAAAATAAATTAGTGCCATCATTCTCGATGTTACCACTCACAGGTGTGGTCACTATTGCGCCCGCCGGTATACGAAGCGAATGGGCCGTCGTTGTAGCTGGCGCCAGAGTCAACGAACCCGTTAGTGTTCCCCCCACTGTCGAAAAAGCATCGGTTATGCCGTAACCTGAAACGGTCGTAGGTTTGCCGGTCGTTATTTTGGTCCAATCTAAATTCGGGATGTCCGTGCTTGCGAGAGTCGTTCCAGATGATACTCGCCCCTGAGCATCCGTTGTCACCTTCGTAAAGGTTCCGGCTGTACCGACATTGGGCATGCCAATCGTGCCCGTCGTATTAATTGTACCTCCAGTTAATCCCGCTCCTGCCGTGATGCTCGTGACAGTACCCGTACCGCCCACCGCCATCCAACTCAATTCGCCACTTCCATTGGTCGAAAGTACTTCACCCACACCACCATCAGTCATTGGTAAAGTCAGAGTGTAATTGCTAAACGCCGCCGCAGGGGCCACAACTGAAACTTGATTTCCGCTCCCATTTGCCAATGCCAGAGAAAGCGACGAAAGCGCCGTGCTCGATACAAAGCCCCCCACCGTCGCATTACCCGTAACAATAATATCAGCCGGAGCACTGATATTGCCCCCACTCATTGGGGCATAACGAGTGGATGTACCGTTCAACAATGCCATCAACTCGGTGAAGTTTACCGCTGTCAGCGGAGTCGCACTGACATTTGAAACACGCAATACATTGGTACTCGGAACGCCGGCCACACTCTGTGTGTCCATCGCAAAAGGACTCGGGGTAATCTCGAGCGGGGATAGTGTTTGAAATCCGTTACCATCATCGAATGCCACAGATAATTTAAGTGTATCCGTCGATGCACGAGAATAACCACCCGTACAATTGGCCGAAGCACCATTGGCTAATACAAAGTTCGATGCAAAGATACTCGATAAAGTGTGAGATCCTGCATCGGCTCGCTGTCCACGACCGATGATCAAGCTAAAGGTTCCATCACCACTGCTCATATCAACCGAGCTATTTTCAGCATAAAGGATACAATTCGTATCTGGTGATGTCACTTTGACGTAAAAATGAACTGACGCATTGACTACAGGACGACCGTCGGGACCCAATATTCGACCTTGATAGGTGATGCCGGAAGCTACCGCAAAAGTAAGAGGCGAAAAAGATAAAATTAAAAACAGTAAGAACAAACACGTTCTATTTACTTTTGGACAAAGACTAAAACTGTTTGTTTTCAGTAAGATATGCATACCTATTTATCGGCAGATTGACGAACTAACCTTAGCATTTAAAGCAAATATGAACTCATCTCAATCTGACTCACCAACTTTGCTTTAAGTGATGTTTTTTTTGAAAATTAAACAGAATTAGTGTATTCTGCGCGGATTTAAGGCCGACGTCGCAGCCAACGATGGACTACAAACTAAATAGATTCTGCTGAAAAAGTGCCAAATTCAAAGCGGTAAGCTTCAAATCGAATGAGGCGTAGTTCCTCTACGTTGAGTGAGAGATGAAGCGAAGCCAACGCAGAAGTTGGTCTTTTTCAGCAGAATCGAAATAGAAATTGTATCAGTTATTAAGTGCACCTTCGTTGATCCAGGTCTTAACTTTATCGACCAACCCAACCGGGGCATAACCAGCCATCGGACCCATTAAGGCTTTATAAAGCCCACTCTTAGAAATATCATTTGCAAATACTGTTACCCTGACTCCCTCATAGGAATAGAATGCAGAGTGACATCGAGTGCAGTTAGAGACAATGTCGGGAGAGATATCGCGACTAAACGAAATTGTTCCCGTCTGGTTAGGTGATGTGTTTGAGTTAGATTCTGATGTGCCACAAGGGTTCACATTGTCTTGACTTGGGATCGCCTGAACTGAAACCACTTGTTCTGTTGACTCTCCTGCGTTGAGTTCAATTGCAATTACACTATCGGTATAAAAATCAATGTTTGAGGCCATGACCGAACAAAGTTTCCCGTTCACGGTTGTGGTTGAGTTTGGCAATACTTTGGGTAATTGTTCATTACGTCCCTGCACAAAAATTCCATGCAGGTTTCTTAAATTGAGGGTTCGGGAAGAAATTAAAGTATTCTGAATGGTCGCAACCTCTAAAGAATTATAAACGACACTCTGAGACGAATTGGATGCCGCGTTGGTAGTGATAATAACATCATACGATCCCTCTGCGCCCTTAAATTGATAACTCAAGCTACTTTGATTCGAGTAATTCAGTTGTAGTATTGATTCAGTGCTAGAATTGGCTCCGTCATCAACACTAAACTTACCACCGTGGCAACTAATTATCGAAATGAGACTTAAACTCAAAGCTAAAAAAAAACCAAGATGTACCACTTTTACTACCCCCGTAGTCAGCCAGAACTAGCTAATCACTAATAAGTAGCAAATTTTGTTCCAGGGGTAACCTCTTAATTTCATGGCACACATGTAAACTAATATAGTTTATAAACTTGATAGTTGCCAGAGATCATCTTTAAATACCGAACATCCTTAAAAAATTCTCATTGACGATTTTTTTAGCACTGTCTAAACCCTATGCGGTCACTCTGGCCCCAAACCTGTTTTATTGTGCAACAACTCTTGACTACGAATTCTATATAGAGAGCTTTTTAAAAGCCTCTCATTGACAATGGCGCACCCGGCCTCACCTTGCCGAAATTGAGGCTTGCCACGTCGTCACAATCTACTTATTTGTAACTACAGTCACAATCTGCTTATTAACTAGATTCTGCTGAAAAAGTCCAACTTCTGCGTTACCTTCGCTTCATCTCTCACTCAACGTAGGGGAACTACGCCTCGTTCGATCTGAAGCTTGGCGCCTTGAATTTGGTTCTTTTTCAGCAGAATCTAACTAGACCGCTGGGCTAAATCCCCCAAAGTCCTTTCTTTGAATGTTTCAAGAATCGTGTTATTCGTTTCCTATGTCATGGCCATTATTTAATCGCTTACCTTCGTCTTCTGAAGTTTCACAGTTCATTTCCCGCAGGGACACCGATGGACTTAGCAACCTGATTCTTGATCGGTTCTTGGATTATATTCGCGAAAAGGGATTGGAACTTTACCCTGCTCAAGAAGAGGCCATCCTTGAGATTTTTGCTGGCAAGAACGTCATTCTCAATACACCAACTGGTTCGGGTAAATCGTTAGTGGCCCTCGCATTACACTTTTATTCGTTAGCGCGAGAACGCCGTTCCTTTTATACTTCTCCCATCAAAGCTCTCGTCAATGAAAAGTTCTTTGCCCTTTGCAGAGACTTCGGCCCAGATCAAGTGGGAATGATTACCGGCGACGCCTCCGTCAATCCACAGGCTCCAATCATCTGTTGTACCGCCGAAATCCTAGCCATAGATTGTCTGCACGAAGGCGAATCTGTGAATATTCAAGATGTCGTCATGGACGAGTTTCACTATTATTCTGATCGCGATAGAGGCGTCGCATGGCAAGTGCCATTGCTGACCCTTGGTTACACTCGGTTTCTTTTAATGTCGGCCACCATGGGAGAAACAGAACGTTTTGAAAACGTACTCACTGAACTCAATGCTCTGCCAACTGTAACGGTACAAGGGACAACGCGTCCTGTTCCTCTGGACTTTCACTATGTGGAAACACCACTGCATGAAACGGTGGCCCAGCTCATCTCGAAAGGTATGGCTCCCATCTATTTGGTAAGCTTTACTCAAAGAGAGTGTGCCGAAGAAGCTCAAAATTTTATGAGCATTGATCTTTGCACAAAACAAGAAAAGCAAGAAATCCTGAAGGCCCTTTTTGGCTTCCGTTTTTCTAGTCCCTATGGCCGTGAATTACAAAAATTTTTAAAACATGGCATTGCCATTCACCACGGAGGACTTCTTCCTAAATACCGCCTTCTTGTAGAGCGCCTCGCCCAACAGGGACTTCTTAAAATTATTTTTGGCACTGACACCTTGGGCGTTGGAGTCAACGTTCCAATTCGAACAGTGCTGTTCACAAAACTCTGCAAGTATGACGGTCAAAAGACCACGATTCTTTCCATTCGAGACTTTAAACAAATCAGCGGAAGAGCAGGTCGTAAAGGATTTGATAATGAAGGCACAGTCGTGGTTCAGGCTCCTGAGCATATAATCGAGAACAAACGAAATGAACAGAAAGCCGCTGGTGATCCCAAAAAACTAAAGAAACTCGTTAAAAAGAAACCGCCTGAAAAAGGCTTTCTCATTTGGAACAAAGAGACTTTTCAAAAATTAGTTGATGGAAATCCTGAAGGCCTAGTCTCGCGTTTTAAAATAAACCACGCCATGCTGCTGAATATTTTGAGTCGACCTGAGGAAGAAGGATGTCGGGCAATAAAGCGAATCATTCGGCGTTGCCACGAAACTCCGCAAACTAAAAAAAGTCTGAGAAGTCGAGCCTTTCAAATGTTTCGCTCGCTTGTTGAAAGAAACATCGTGGTATTTAATCCCCTGCGAGTTAATGTTGATCTGCAAGAAGACTTTTCCCTAAACCATGCCTTATCTCTATACCTCATCGACACGATTAAGCGTCTGGATTCTAAAGCTGAAACCTACACTTTGGATATTTTGACTCTAGCTGAGTCCATCTTAGAAAGCCCAGAACTCATCTTGCGAAAACAATTGGATCGCTTGAAGCAACAAAAAGTGATAGAGCTCAAGCAAATGGGAATGGAATACGAAGAGCGCATGGAAGAGCTTGAAAAGCTCGAACACCCTAAACCCAACCGCGAATTTATTTATACAACCTTCAATGAATTTGTGGACAAACATCCTTGGATTGAAAAAGAAAACATTCGACCCAAGTCAGTGGCTCGCGAAATTTATACGGGCTTTTACTCATTTTCAGAGTATATTCGCGAATATGACTTACATCGAGCTGAGGGACTTTTGTTGCGATATCTAACTGATGTTTACAAGGTTTTGCTGCAAAATATTCCTCTCAATTACCAAGATGATGCACTCAATGAGATTATTATTTATATTGGTGGAATTATTCGCCAAATCGACTCAAGCCTACTCGATGAATGGGAGAGCATGAGAAGTGGCGGGCAAGTTAAACGAGACATGGTTTCATCAAAAACTGAGGACGTCGAAAGCACTCAAATCACCCCAAAGGCTCTACGAGTAATGATTCGCAATGAAGTTTTTCGTTTCGTTAAAGCTTTGGCACGAGAAGATTTCAACGATGCCATTGAGATTCTGACGTTGCCACTCCCAGAGGCCAAAGTTGAAACTCAAGAAGAGGCACTGGAATGGTCCTTACAGGAAAAGTTAAAGGCCAGCTTGAGTCAATATCAAGCCCAAGGCTATGGAGCTATTATTACTGATGCCGTATCCAGAGCGACAGATTATTTTGTACTTCAAGAGCAAGGGGCTAAATGGACAGTTAAACAACTTTTATTGGATAATGAGGGCTCCACTGCCTGGAGTCTCCACTTTGAAGTGGATGTCCAAAAGTCAAAAGAACAGCGGCGCCCGGCCCTCAGTTTTATCTCATTGGAAGCGGAACTCTAATCTATTAAAATAGTCTTAAATCGACTTCCAACTGCCATGATGATCTCTCAGTCTCTGAATTCGATCTTCAAGATCAGGGTGCGTAGCAAACAACTTTAGCAACCCTCCCGCTTTCCCAGAAATTTTTAGCGCCGCCACTGCGGATTGTGAATCCACTGCCACTTCATCAGTGCCATAATGGCTGCGCAACTTTTCAAGAGCGGCGATCATTTTATGGGATCCTGATAGCTCCGCACCACCTTGATCAGCTCGGTATTCTCGGTGGCGAGAGAATCCTGCCACTACAATCATTCCCAAAATTCCCAGTAGCAATTCTAAAACCACCGTAACTACCCACTGGAGGACCGAACGCTTTTCTTCATCCACCAACTGGCTTGCGAAAAAAGCAATCACCCTTGAAAGGAACATGACAAAAGCATTCACCACACCCTGAACAAGGGTCATAGTTACCATGTCACCATTGGCAATATGAGCTACCTCATGGGCTAATACTCCTTCAACCTCATGACTGTTTAATCGATCAAGCAGTCCCGATGAAACGGCGACGAGCGAACGATTTTTTGTCGGTCCGGTGGCAAAGGCGTTAATCTCTGAACTCTCATACACTCCAACCTCGGGCATCGTGGAAAGACCTGCCCTACGAGAAAGGTAGTGAACTCGTTCAACTAAAAACTGCAACTGCGGGTCTTCCACTGATGAATCGACGACATTAACCCCCATCGTCCACTTGGCGATCAATCGAGAAAGTGCCAGCGATAAACCCGCTCCCCCAAAGCCCCAAATCGCACAGAAGATCATCAAGGCTTCATAGTTAATTCCCTTACTCGATAAGTAAGGCTGAACTCCCAACAAAGACAGGACTGTTGAAATGGTTACGACAATTAAAATATTCACTGACATGAATAACAAAATTCGTTTAGCTAACTTCATACTTTTTCTCCTTCAACAACTGATTTATTTTTTCGAGAATCATGCCATACTGAAAATAAGACTGATCCTCCAATCAAACCTGCAATAATACTCAATGACCAGGATATGGGGAACTTCCCACCAAAAGCCTCATTGAGATAAATCATTTTGAAACCAACAAACACTAGCACCGACGCTAAGCCATATTTAATAAATACAAAACGACTCATCACCCCTGACAGCATAAAGTACATACTTCTAAGCCCAAGTATGGCGAAAATATTCGATGTAAATACAATCAGTGGCTCCTTAGTTAAGGCAAAAATGGCTGGAACCGAGTCTACTGCAAAAATCACGTCAGTCATTTCCATAAAAACCAATGCCAAAAACAAAGGAGTCACATAAAGTAATCCGCTTTTACGAACAAAGAAGTCAGAACCTTCGATTTTAGGATGGATTCTAAAAATTTTATTCAGCCAGCGTACAACAATGTTCTTATCTAAATCCGTCTCTTCCGTGCCCGCAAAAAACATTTTCAGACCTGTAAAAATCAGCAAGCCTCCGAAGAAAACAACGACCCATTTGTATTCCATAAGCACAGAACCCATTGCGATAAAGATGCCCCTGAACACTAGTGCGCCTAAGATACCCCAGAACAAAACTCGATGTTGATAGATTTTCGGGATGCCAAAGTAAGCAAATACAACCGCGAAAATAAAAATATTATCGATCGCTAGGGACTTCTCAACAAGGAATCCTGTTAAAAACTCTAAGGCTGATGCTTTAGCTTGTGTGGCTGGATCAAAACCAGGTATCGAAAGATAACGCGCGTCTGTAGAGAACAACCACAACGCATATTTGTAAAAGGCAAAATTAAATAGACCGGCTAAGCCAATCCAGATCGCCGTCCAAGTACTGGCTTCCTTAAAACTCACTTCATGAGAGTTTCTATGAAAGACACCAAGGTCTATAAATAAAACTAAGAAAACAAATCCCGTAAATGCTATATAAAACCACCAGAAATCAATAAGTGGAAAAAGTGTCATACTCACACCTTCCTTTCTTCATGCCAATATTATCGCAGATGGCAAAGAATTGATCCAATCGATAATAATGCTATCATTAATCGATTTAATTGATACTAAAAGAATCTTAATTGAGAGGAAACTTTATGAATCCATGGATCAATTACCACCATCTCCTTTATTTTAAAACTATCGCCGAAGAATCGAGCGTTTCAAAGGCCGCAGAAAAGCTTCGTCTCGGTCAACCGGCCCTCAGTGCTCAATTAAAACAATTCGAAGACGCCATTGGCGTAACCCTCTTTGAAAGGCAACATAAAAAATTAATCCTAACCGAACAAGGGAAACTGGCGCTTCAGTACGCCCAGAGTATTTTTAAACTTGGGAACGAAATGTTCGAAGCTCTTCATGACCGACTCACACCTTCTCGCGTTCATCTCCAAATTGGAGCCCTTGATAGCATACCTAAGCAAGTTATCTTAGACTTAACAAAAGAGGCCTATAAGTTTGGCCCCTGCAATGTTTCACTCATCGAGGGAAAGCTTGACGAACTCATTCGAGAACTTACATCTCATCGTATTGACCTCTTAGTTACAAATCACTTACCAACATCCGCCGAAATCAGAGGGCTGTCCTATCGTTCTGTGGTTAAAAGGCCAGTTTATGTTTATGGGGCTCCTCACTTTAAGAGGCACCGAAAAGGTTTTCCTCAATCAATTTCGGGTGAAAAGTTTGTGTTGCCGACTTATGATAGTAAACTAAGGCACGATGTTGACCATTGGGCCCGACTTCATATTGTCAATATGGATATCGTTGCAGAAACTCAAGACATAAGCCTGAAAAAATTAATGGCCACTGAAGGATTGGGCCTTATCACCGTTGCCTCACACACCGTCATGCGACAGGTTGCGAATGGTGAACTTATCCAGATCGGCAGCCTCTATGGTGTCTCTGAAGAGCTCTTCTTAATATCCGTCGAAAGAAAAATATCAAACCCTTATGCTGCCAAATTGATGAAGTCGTTTAATATCAAAGAAAAAAGCAAGGGGGATTAAACGGCGGCTTTTGCAACACTTGGCCATAAACAAAACTTGTGCTCAATTTTGTTTTTAACTATAAAAATAAGATGAAAACAAATTTACAGACACTATTTTTACTGGCTACACTGGCACTTATAACTTTTAACTCCGGCTGCGCGTCCACAACGGCGGGCGGCAGTGTTGGGATGGATCGAAAACAATTTTTGTTGGTCTCCTCTCAAGAGCTTGAATCTAAATCCAGCGAAGCTTATGAACAGGTTAAACAAGAAGCTCGCCAAAAGAACACGCTCGATCGCAATCAAAGCCAACTCTTAAGAGTGCAAAACATCTCTAACCGTATTATTCCACATACAGGTATTTTCCGTGAAGATGCTTTGAACTGGAACTGGGAAGTTCACGTGCAAACTAACGACGAGTTAAATGCTTATTGTATGCCGGGCGGTAAAATCATGTTTTACTCTGGCATCATCGAGACGCTTCATCTCACTGATGGTGAGATCGCAGCTATTATGGGCCACGAAATTGCCCATGCACTACGTGAGCATGGTCGAGAGCAAATGTCTGAACAAATTATTAAAATGAGTGTCCTTCAACTGGGTGTCCAAACTGGTGTTGTAAATGAAAAATATGCGGGCGCATTAATGGTACTCTCTGACCTCATGATTGGCCTGCCCCATAGCCGAAGCCAGGAAAGTGAAGCCGATGTGGTTGGCTTAGAGTTAATGGCACGAGCGGGCTATAATCCCCAAGAGGCCATCTCCCTGTGGAACAAGATGTCGAGCAACGGTGGGAGTAAACCTCCAGAGTTTATGAGCACTCACCCTGCAGATGAAACCCGAATCAAAAACATTCAATCTCATTTGAACAAAGTCATGCCCTTATACAACAAGTCGGTTCAACATTAGATAGATTCCGCTGAAAACGTCCAAACTTAGCGTTACCTTCACATTTTACTGAAGGCAATTCGGCCACGCACTTGGAATTGAATAATTTTAATTTCACGCTAGTAAGGCCATGCTGAGTTCTGCAAATAATCACAGATTTCCGTCTCTGATTTGGTGACACCCCAAAGATTCGTTACAATTCCAGCCATATAAGTCCGGGCTGAAAAGGTCATTCCTGCCGTTGATAAATCGATCATAGTTAGGCCCGATCGACAAAATTTCAAACCCAAGTTCCGCAACCAGTGAATATCTTGGCCACGCACCTGAGCCTGACGAAATTGACTGAAGGCCACCGTTAACTCATTGTAATCGTAATAGAGATTCGGAGCCGATGTGTCTGGAATTAAATAATCATACAGGTAAAGCATGTATAAGGGATAGGTGTTATTGCTCGTCATTCCTTCGCCAGTTTGATGGTGGTCTATGGCAAAGGAATTATAATCTATACTCGTTGCATGTTGAAACCAGATTTGACTCAAAAGTGACGTTTTCATTTCAGCCAGTTGTTTCGCGGGTTCAACTGGTATCAGTGTGTCCCATTCATCCTCGATCAGTAGAGTCGGAATATTCAGCTTTGGCGCAAAATTTCCTGGCTTAAAGTCATCCAGGAGATTTGAATTATTGGCTGGGCGAGTACCTCCGGTGAAAGCATAAATTCGCCTTTGGTATGGATCAAAGAACTTTTGAAATTGAATCAACAATTCATTGTTACTTGTCATCCTGGAGGGCATTGAATCAATATACTTGAGCTGCTCATCCAAATCGATAAGTGGGGACATCGCCACCAATGCTTTCAAAACCGTTTTTGTTCGCATGGTGGCATTAAGTGTAATAAAGCCTCCCAAAGAGGCCCCGAAAAAAGCCACTCGGTTGGTGTCAATTTCAGGAATTTGGTTGATACTTTCGCTCACCCTCACAAATTCATTCACGTAATCGTCCAGGCTCCGTCCCGAATAAAAACGCCCAAAAACAACCAAAATATTAATGTCAGAAAGAACGAACAAGCCTCCAATGTTTGCTGCTTCTTGAGGAGATTTACAGATAAAATTTAACGTTCCGACGGAAGTTCCCGCACTAAAAAGCGGACCATTTTCATCAGCATATTTGTATCCCGTGCTTGCATTGGGCCTGCCGCACCATTGCGAATCAACACTTTCTCCGGACCAGCTAATCCCCGAATAAGGATCACTGATGATCACAACGGGACACTTCCCACTAGTACACCCACGGACAAACTGAGCATAAACTGGGGTCGTCGATATATTTGATTCCACTTTTAATAAACGGCTTTCGTAATTCAGTGTTGGTCCAAGTGAATAGGTTTGCGTATCAAGCGTTTTTACAGAAAGAACTTCTTGGCCTACGGTGGTAGTCATAGGATCGTTATTTTTAGAACAATTTGTGAAACCCAAGACGACAAACATCAATAGTAAAAACGACAATCCCAGGTTGATAATTGTAGTCTTTGTCATCATACTGTTCTCCTGTGAATTTTGTAATTTTACCTAAAAATGGCCGGCCAACAATTGCCGTTATATTCAACCTGATCCACCTTTGTAATCCTATTTCAAAATGAGCCTCATAGAAGATACACAATTCACATATACCCCTCTTTATTGACCTTTTAAAGTATATGATACATATCGGACGTTGACCAATGGAACTTGATAAACATGAGTTTTTTATTCGCCAGTGCTTCCTTTTGGAATTTTGATAGATAAATATTATTTAAGTGAAGTGATCGGCTATTTTCCGAAAGGATCAACTATTCTCTGCCTCAATTAGGGAATAATTTGAAAGAATCCACAGCAATTCCCGGAACAGTTTTTTATTTCATGGAAATGGTTAATTGAAAGCGTCTTATGAAAGAACTATTTTTTTCATTCTCGAAGTTACACATCGCACATAGATTTTAAATAAGAAGAAGAGTTCGATATTTTCTATCGTAAAGTGGAGTCAATGGGACTGGAACTTAATTTGGAAAGCTCTGCCGCATTCGAAGCCTCTTCCAGTTGGCAGGG
>CAZYOE010000054.1:0-26677 GCA_964648725.1 uncultured Pseudobdellovibrionaceae bacterium
AAAGCCTATTGTGGCTAGCAAAAGTTCGACTGCCCCAGTCTTTGGCGTAGAGCCCGAGTAAAAGCCTATTGTGGCTAGCAAAAGTTCGACTGCCCCAGTCTTTGGCGTAGAGCCCGTCCTTGTGTTTCCAAGGAGCTGGGGTTCTCTGTACATGAAATTGGGGTCCCGACCGAGTTAATGGCAGGAATTTCCCAACCCCATGATTTGATTAGCATTCCTGAACTCACGGAGCAAGGAATTACCTCCGAGATCGTCCCAAAATATGAGTCTGGACACTCCCTTCCCGAGATTTCTCGCATCACTGGCATACCGCGCACCAGCGTTCGCGATATCCTGATCCGCGCAGGCGTTTCCCTAAGATCTATGAAACAGGGCAAAAAAACTCAAGAGCAAAGAGGCTCGGGTCAGGTGCGGTGGAACTCTCCCTACGGTTTCAAGTACGAGCGCGGCCGCCTGGTGCCCCATCCCCAAGAGTTTGAGACACTTCGATTGATTCTTAAATGCACCAAGGCAGACATGTCCTTCGCAGATATCTCCTGCAAGCTCAATTCCCAAAAGCTTCGTCCACGAAGCGCCACTTCGTGGACCCGGTTTACCGTCCGTCAAATCATTAAGTGGCATCAGGCAAACCCGGAGTTAATTATGAACCGCGATGGAAGGATCGAAACCTTCCAGTCTTGGGAGTCCGCTAATTCCTCTGAAAGCAAAACAATGAACAAATTTAAACCCAATAGGAGCAACCGTAATGGGGATCGATAACGTAATCAAACTCGCATTCACGCTAACATTGTATGCGGCAATAACTGGACAGTTACCCCGAGTCACTAACCAAGTCCGACATGCCCAGGTGAAACTCTTGGAGAACTCAAAAGCAAGCAAGTGGGGCTCGCCAGTTATTTTGTTACGTCGAAGCCAGAAAAAATAATCCAATAGTGTGAGACGAGACCCAACCAATTTAATTAGCCAATCAACCTTGACTCAGCAATAAGCAATCCCATATTCAGGTTTTGCACAAACGAGAGGGGTTCCAATGGCAAAATACAATAGAAACAGTGGCAAAGAGTGGACTTCAGGCGAAGTTAAGCAAGTTAAAGACCTTGCGAAACAAAATACGCCAACTAGGGTTATCGGCCTAAAACTGGGACGAACAGAAGATGCCGTGAGAAGTCGGGCTTCCCAAGAAGGGATTTCTTTAAAGCCAACAAATCAAAGTCCATATAACCGGAAAAAATAGTGTCTGCAGCTCCAGAGGGCGAAGGCCCAAACAAGGATCAGATCAAAAAAGATTTAGAAGATGCACTATCGAGTGGAAACGGGCCAAAACTTGCCCGTTTTGCGCTTTCTGTTCTCAGCGGCACAATTCCCTATGTTGGTGGACTTATTGGTGGCGCCAGTGGTGCATGGTCTGAGAAGGAAAATGAACGTTATCAGCGAATTCTTAAAGCATGGTTGAAGCTGCAAGAGGACGAAATCAAGGAAATCGGACAAACACTCATTGAGGTTATGAATCGAATTGATCAACAGGATGAGAAAGTTCAACAGAGAATTGAAAGTCCCGAATATCACAAAATTTTGAAAAAGTGCTTTAGAGATTGGTCCGCCGCAGAGAGTGAGGAAAAACGGATCTTAGTTCGCAATCTATTGGTTAACGCAGCCTCACCAGGTCTCACCCCTGATGATGTTATCAGGCTTTTTATCGAATGGATCGACCGCTACAGTGAATTGCATTTCAAGGTTGTTCGAGCGGTATATAACCACGATGGAATCACAAGGGCTGATATTTGGGATCGAATGCACGGACAAGATGTCACTGAAAACTCCGCCGAGGCTGATCTTTTCAAAATCATCATCCACGATTTAAGCGTGGGCCACATTATTCGCCAACACCGCGAAGTTGACTATCATGGGAATTTTGTGAAACAGTCAACAAAGCGTGCACCAAAGGGTTCGGGACGATCATCGACATACACTTCAGCATTTGATGGCGAAAAACAGTATGAATTGACCGAGCTTGGCCAACAATTTGTCCACTACACCATGCAGGATGTCGTCAAGAAGATCCAAGGCGGCAAAAATGAGGCGTGAAAATACTGTCCCATGTAGCAAATGCCACTGGGAAATTTAAATGGGACTGAATTTAATCTGTTTCAAACAATGAACTAAACTGAAGCTCTGAAAACTACAGACGATGGATGTTTTTCAATAACGGTCACATTCAGTTCAGGAACGGTCTCTGATTCTTCGTTTCGAGAGTTGTATAGAATTTGCCCACGGAGATCTTCAACAATTTCCTTCAACTGTTCTTCAGTTAGAACAGCGGGAACAGAAACTGATATTTCCTTTGGGAGGTCCGAAATTTTGATGCTGAGCGATTCAAATTCCATTAGCCAACGAATAGCAAGCATGTAAGAATTTGTCAACAACCATGCGAAATATCGAAAGAAATATAGATGAAGTTCGAGAGCTTCGGGGCGATTTATCGACCTGGCTCGTTCATTTAACTAAAGGGAACTTTTTCCTTCAAGATGGCGTTAGAACTCATTTCAGCCCTAAAGATTGCCTAATCAACATTCTAAACACAGACACGATTCATGCAGTGAGCCAGGTTGGCCAGTTCAATTATAAGCCCTGGTACAAAAGTGTTCAGCCTACGGATCTAAAGGCAGTTTGTTTTACCGAAACTCCAGTCAGCGAAATTTTCCTGTTCGTTGGGATAAAAAATAAACCGTTAAAGTTTTCAAGTTACGGCCTTGTGTATGATCGAGAAGAGCTGACTCAACCGCCTGTATTTGCTGCACCAGTTTTGTATTTCAGTCAGCCAAATGGTAACCAGCATTTTTTAAATCAATTCAACAAACTCGAACAGCAGCATTATACGAGTTTGAAAGACATCCTTTACCTGTTCGATAAGTTTGGGAAAACATACGCAGGCAAGGATTACAATTTCATGTGGGAGCGAGAATGGAGAATCAAAGGCGACTTTACTGGTGCGAAAGCTCGTGCGAAGTTTGGCCTCTGCCCCGAACATGAAATTGATTTTTTTGAAACCAGCTACCCTAGACTTCCGTTTATCGATCCATTTTTTAATCCACGGCAAATCGAAACAAAACTAAAAGCTCGTGGGGTGATTTAATTTAGCAACTATCACCGATCTAGCTGGCAGGCCGTTAACGGAACAACAATTGGAATATTCGACCCCTTAATTCTGATTACTGCTGATTAATCACTTTTGAAACCTCTCAAATATGAATTCAGGTGCTTCAACATTTAATTCGATCTCAAACGTATCTTTAGTTTCAGATTTGATCGCCAAAAAAAAACAAATGTACAGCTCCGTTTTGCCTAGTGCTCAATTAAGTCTTCCCAAGAAATAACAGGAATTTCTCTTGGCAAACCCAAATCAGAAACATGGTCGCTAACAAATTTTTTATAAAGATTTTTCCCATCAGAGGAGTTTTCCGGAAGAACAATCATCGCTATGTCACTATAGTTGAATCGAAATGGGGAATCATTTCGCCATTCTCTCTCACAGAAAATGCTATCAAAATCTTCATCATTTAAAGTCTTGATAAACGACTGCATGACTTTCAAATTATCGGAAGCTTTGGCCGCTCGATCCTTTATTCCATCAAGAGCGGAAATAAGCGCCTCTCCGGTCTTTCTGTCAATTTCAGAGTCTTCGAAAAGATTCCCTATCGCTAGAGCCCGGAACGGCTCGGCGCTGACAATAAAAGATTGAAGAGCCTCTAATGCATCATGGAACCGAGTTACTGCTGGTTTATCTTCTGTGACATAAAAGACGGGATTAAACCGGGCTCTAATTAAGGAATTGCGACGAAACCCAATAGCAATTTTTCCATATTTCCGACTATGAAATCCCAGATGACCAATAGGGATATCCGCAACACAACATACCTTTCGGGTCTGTAAAGTCTTACCTCCGACCGTAATCATTTCCCGAAACGATCCAACTTTTAGTTCTCTTGATTTCAGAATTTTCGTCAAGATATTGAAGGCGTCACTCTCTGGTTTGCGATTGACGGAATACCCATTGTTTCGACTATCCAATAGTGGTCCGCCGGTAAAATGCCATAAAATCTTTGAAACTGTTCCTGGTTGATGCAGACTCATAGGACCTCACTACCGCGAACGAAACACGATACTATTTCCATGGCAGATATTTCTTTCCACATCGGCAGGTGATTTTCTTTTCCGGAATATTTTCAAACTCCGTGCTCACAAAACGGTAGCAGTCAGAACATCTGAAAAAATCAATAAAATTATCCAAATCCTTCAACGCCACTTTGAGGTCGTTTATGTTGGGATTGTAGCCACTATCATGTGACGACTTATTTGAAAAAAATTGGCAGGTAGAAAGAGCTGATATTTCCTGTGCATCAGCAACTGTCGATGCCTTCTTCTTAATGTATCCGCGAATCGAAGAGTAGAACTCATCAAAAGAACGAGACTCATTTCTCTCATTGAATTTAAATGCCAGTGGAGCACTTATCAATTCGGCGATTTCTTTTAAAGATCGCTCACCATATCGGCGAATTAGGTTCCCGAGATCAGATTCGTCATTATTTTTGATTTTTAGATCAATTCGCGAGCGGATTTCTCCTGCTCCTAAACTCAAAACAGTGCCGTTATCGCTACTCCAGTTGGTTTTTAAAACTTGCCATTTCTTCCCCCTAACTAGGGAAGATAAATAATCATACCATTCAGATTCATGCGTTAGGATGATCAGCTGTAAATCACTAAACTTCTCAACAAGCAGTCTCGCAAACATAGTTCTATGTGCTTTATCAAAGCTCGAAATAACGTCATCTAGGATCATAAACTTACTCGATCTATTGAAAGCCCTAACTGTCGACAAGAATAGACAAAGCCCTAACGCGTTCAAATGTGACTCACTCAAAAATTTTTTCGGCGAATCAACGACCTTTCCGTGAAAGGAAAAGTTAACAGCCAAGCCCACGAATTCGCCGCTCTTGTCGTCCAAACAAACAAGTTGGATTTTATCCACCTTCTCTGATGGGTTCATAAATAAGTAATATTCATTCATCGTGGTGGAAATGATGTTTAAAAATGACGCCATTTCGTTCCGCTGTACTTTAATAAACTCTGAGGCAAGCGTATCCAACGTATTGGCCTGTGAAGTTAAAACATTTTGTTCCTTAGTTAGGCGCTGAATTCGTTTGAATGAATTAATCGCAACTGAGAGTTTTGATACACCTACCGCTAGCAACGAGGAAGCACTTTGATTAAGTGTGCTAATTTCTATTGAGGCAAGCGCTCCCAGTGCGGTGGCTGGCGCTTGAATGTTTTCGGTAAAGCCATCAGGAATAAAAAATATTTGCTGATCTACCGCATGCTGAACGCCACGAGACACCTCGGAAATGGCTTCGCTCATTTTTTTAAGTGACTCAATGTGACCGTTAGCATCCCCACTCTGAATGTTGATTGCATTTCTCAGAATAGATTGTACTACTGTCGAAATCTGTGTGCAAGAAAGGCCAATAATTTTCGATTGCGTCCCCAGAGCGTCGAAGTCCTCACGGATCTGCTTTAGCTCTTTGAGGCGTTCTATAATATTACTTTTTAACTCCTCGCGCGAATAGAATCTAAGGCAAAGTGGGCAGTTATCGCTCGCATGGTTCTCAAGTAGTTTCAAAGCACTGTCGAGTAAATTTTTTTCATTCAGTTTACTCAATCTCTCGGCGTCAGCCTTGAAGGCTTCACGTGCCGAAATATATCCTGAAGAATTTTGCCTTAAGTTGCTTAGCAGTGTCTGTAATTGATTTACTGATGCAACGGTCTCATTGAGTGCGGTCGCAACCTTTACATCTCCCTCGGAACCTTTAGATGCAATTTTCTTAATGGTAGCTTCTAAATCAGATAAAGAAATTGGATTCGAGTCAGGCGCAAGAGACTTGACGATTACGTTTGCTGCCTCGACAAACTGGGACTCACTTGCTACTAATGTACCCAAGTTCTGTGCGATAGTATTTTGTTCTGAAGCTATCGCAGCTGAAAAATTCTTCGATTTAATAATTCCTTTAAGGTCATTTGCCGCCTTTTTTAGAACAGCCTTAGTGTCTGAAACGTCCTGAAAACCGATTATGGAAGAAATATCACTTAGACGTTGAGACTTCGTGCCGATGACAAACTTTATTAGGTCATTGTTGCGAATCCAGATTCGATCAGCAGAAAGTGCCTCAAGAAATTTTTTTTCATGATCAGCTAAGCCATCGTCAAATTCCGCTTTTAGCTTATCCTTTACCTGCTTAATGGATTTTTTCTTTGCGAAGGAAGAGTTTGAAAAATGTAGCTCGACCGAGCATTCATCCTGCTCAGAGTTCAGTGCGTAACGAAGTCCGCCATGAGTTTCAATTTCTTCGCCAGCCAAATGTGAAACTTTGTCTGTGGTAAACCACTCAACAGCATCGAGAATCGAACTCTTCCCAGTTCCGTTGTCACCGTACAAAAGGAGAGAGTTCATGCTTGGAAGGCTCAACTCGACTTCGGACTTTACTCCTCGAAAACCCTTGATGGTCATTTTGCTAATTGACGTCATCTAAGGCCACCTTTCTAACAGAGTCTAAGGCATTACTTATGTTAGTATTGGTAAGCTTTCCCTCTATATGAAGCTGCTTTAAGGTATCCACCACCGCTTTGTCTAACTGTTCTGAGTCGGAAATTTTGATAAAGAAGGCATCAACGATTTCCTTTCCAGTTTTAAGCGATTCTGTCATTTCTACTCCTAATTAAAGTGATTCCAGTCAATGTTTAGCGGAACATGTCTACCTTCATGAAATTCAGGAAATCCTGTCTTATTGTTACAAATCGGGTACACGCCAAGCCGTCGAACAAAATCTTGAATAAAATAGCTCTCAAGATCTTCTACACTCTGCTGCCAAAAAGACCGGATTGATTCAAAATTTATGTAAGTAAATTGGAGGGTATTGGCTTTTCTGTAGTTTACCAGCCCCTGGTTCTCCGAGGTTCCTTCGTAGTGCCCCTTCAATCGGGACGCGATACTATTTGAAATCCTTTCGCTCATCCCAATGTAAAGCAGCTTTGATATTTCAAATGGATACTGAATATAAAGGTTTGTATTTGAAATAAAATAAAGTCCAACGACCTTTTCCAGGCCATTGATATTTTCAGGCGTAAATGGCTTCAACGTATCAAAGCGTATATTGAGAGGTGTGGGTGCTGATATCACTTATACCTCGCACGCAGGGGCAGCGACTTCACCCCTAGGTTGATAGAATAAGGTTGAGAATGTGTCTTGATCAACGAATAGAAATGCAAATCCTGGATCTTGAAGATTGTTTTCAGTAAGTCTCACAATGTCACACCCTTAAATAGCTAACCTCGGCGCCTCTTGTAAGTCGCGCCTCCTGGATTGCTTGCTCAACAGAAAAGGGTCCACTTTCAAATCTTTGGAAAATATCGAGACCCCGATCAATCGTAATTTTCCAACCGGTGTCAGTTACAATATTTCTTGCGTGGAAATTTGTATTTTCATCAAGCTCCCATGTAAATTGCACACGAGAACCCGAAAACGACGCCGCTATTTGATTCAGGTTTTCAGACTGTTTAATACAAGTTTCGGCATCAGATTGAGTTACTAAGTGAACAGAGACTTCGTCTCCTTCGGGAACCAAGTCGTGAACCATCTGAAGCAGCTCCATCATATTGCGTGCCTGAAAAAAATGTCTGACGTATGGATCGCGAACAATAATCTTCTTGGCTCCTACTAAATGTTGGGAAAAGAGGCGGCGATAGCTCCATCCCTTTGTATTCTCCGACAACACAACGTGCCCGGGCTGAGCATTTGGAATCCTCGTCATTGCCATTGGGTCGCCGATATCCCCCTCCCTTGTCTGCTTTTCGTGTACGAATTCGTTTCCAGCATCCTGTTCTTTGGGCACTCCTGTTTTCGGACCTGCAAACGCTGGATATTGTAACTCCTCGGGGGTAAGAACTGTTACAGATGCGCCTCCGGAAACGGGTCGGTACATAAAGTCATTTCGCTTAAACGTATCGTCAATTCGCAAAATATTTTCGCGCACTCGACGGCGATTCTCCATTGCAAATGAGAGTATTTCTTCGATTTCTTCTGGTGTAGCTTTCCCATCAGGATAGAGAATTTTCATTAATCCTGAAAACGTCTTTTCAAATCCTGTTTGGTCACGGGTCGAAACCTCAGAAGTAATCTCAAAATATTCTTTGTAGGCGCCGGTAAAATCTTCGGTCCGAAGCTGCTTCAATATCTCAGCTATATAATCCACCACGAACCCATAACCATTAGTAAACATCTCATTTCGGATTGGCGCGACTTCCCAACCAGGATTGTAGGCGTGAATACGATCCAAAAACGCAGAATCGATATACTTCTCTGGAAGCGGTTCGAAAAAATGCGAATGCTTAAGCATATACGCTATCGATCTCTGCGTATTTCCCATGAACACCATTGAAGCTTCGGCTGTCAGTTGCTCAATTCCTCTGGAAAAGCTTCGGTTAGCCATATAGTTCTTCATTATATCAACGAGGGCCTTATCGACCTTCTTATCCTTCCCAGCAAATTCATCGAAGCAGATACAGTCCCAATAGCCCACAAGACCGATTCTTCCACTCGCATTACTTACAAATAATTTTGGCGCAGTGACTTCCGATCCGGAAATCAACATTCCATGTGGTGAGAACTCCGCATAGACATGAGACTTTCCGGTTCCCTTTGGCCCGAGTTCCAAAAGGTTATAGTTGCGCTCACAAAAGGGAATTAGGCGAATCAACGTAAGCAACTTGGCTCGACGACCGAACATTTCAGGATTAAACCCAAGACTCTGCATCAGCGAATCCATCCACTCCTCAGTAGTGAATTGGCATCGCGCCCTTAGAAAATCTTCATGGTTTACGCTCGCCACCTGGATTGGTTTCAGAGCTTCAATTTGCCAGGGGCTTGCCTTAGGATCTTCAGCAACCTGGTAAGCCAAATCGGTGATGCACCAAACGCCACCAACTAGAAGTTTTGGAAAGCGACGAACAAAATCATCGGAAACCGGAACCTTCTTAAGACCTAGATTTGTAAATTCAGTCTCGTAAAATCCACCTTTATCATTAAGCTCGGCGGTAACTTTATCGATGACTTTATGGCGTCCCTTCTCTTTAACCGTCGACTTTACCAGTTCCGCTTGATTTCGATGCACATAGTGTTTTGCAAGTATCCGTTGAACTGATTCCAGGCCAGCCTTAATTACGGCGTCATCATCCGAAGCACAATGTTGTCCAAGTAAATACTCAAGCACATATGTAGGCACGACGGCATTCTGTTTAAGGTTTTTCGTCAGGTCTTTGCGAACAACCAAGCCAGGGAAATGCTGGAGAATTTTTTGATCCAATGCAGTCAAACGAGTGGGTTCGAATGATATGGGTGCCTTTGCATCATTGGTATTTTCAGTGCTCATCGAAGTCGCTCCCAAATGGTTTCTGAAGTTTAAGAATGTGTTTTTTATAGGTAACGAGTTGATTCGTTCCAGGTAAAGTTTCGTCTAGGCGAAGCTCTACTTCGCTATTATTAAAAGCGTCGGCAGCGTGGGAGAGGGCCAGAACAACAACAGTTTCTCTAAGGCGCGCTTCTGCTTCTTTTGAGTCAAACACCAGAGTCTTGAACTCTGAAAGAATTTTCCCGTCTTTGCTAAAAAGACCGGCCCTCAGTGTGCGTGGCAAAACTTTTCCACCGGCAACTTTGTTCTGAAAAAGGGAAATAGCAAGTTGGCCCGTCGTAATTTTTGTCGGAACCTGCAATAATTCAATTTCTACACGGCCAATGTCATCGGTTCGCGCCTTATGAATTTTTATAACAGGAACAACCACTTCCTGAAGACTCGTTCCACCGTGCACAAATCGCTTGCCCGAGCCTTGAAGAGGAAATCGACCCAGGGAAAGTGGGAATGCAGCTGACCAATCACCCTCAACCCCCAATGCTGTCGAACTAAACACCTTGACACCCGGGTTGGATTCGATGCCTTTGCCCAGAGCGAATCGGCGAGATCGATAATGCCATGACTCGGCTTCTGGGATTGCAGTCATGTCTCCGTCTTCAACATCGTCCTGTTGAAACAAAAAACCGTGATCAGACGTAAGTAGCATATTGTTGCCATTGATATTGGCTACCTTCTTAATAATTGATTCTAACTCGTCGAAGGCTTGCTCAACGGCTTCGAACGTCTTGGCCTCGGTACTAGCTGAATCACCAACCTTATCGATATGATCGTGAAATATATAGACAACATCATAGTCGCGCATCAGCGCACGACCATCGGTTTTCGAATTTAACTCTAAGAACTCTTCTGCCTTTATTGCCGTTGCCTTGCCTTCACAGGCCTGACTTAAGATTTCGGCTCGGTTGATGATGCCGACAGCACTTCGCCCATTAACAGCCACATTTGCCGTATTCCCATCCAGAGCCCACTGCCCACCGGGAAGTAACGACGCCATTCCCAATTGAGTATAGGTCGGCAATGATCCAAAAAGAGCCTCTACTTCCGCCGTCCAGCGATTTGCTGACTGAAGGCGTTGCGCAAAATCAACAGCTGCTTCAAAGCGAAGAGCATCTGAGACAATGACAAATACCTTTTGGCCTTTGGAACGAAAAGGTAGCACATATTTTGAGAAGAATCTCCGCTGGGCTGGAAGTGAAGGACACTCCCAAGTATTGAGCTTCCGAACCTGGTCACTCCAACGATCTGCAAGAGGAAGCAAAAAATTATTTACATAAGATTTCGCCACCCATTGGCTGATCTGTTCTGTAACCTGGACTTGGCTATAGCGGCGTAAATTTAAAATACAGAGCCGATAAGCCATGTCTATCCGCCACCAGTTACTAATATAACGACTTAGACCATTTTCGGTTGAATCAATTGCAATATCAGCGGATGACAACAATTCCCGCAATTCAATTGCATGTTCTATTGCTGCATATCCCGCTGAGTGATCAGCATACCAAAAGGACGTTCGACGCTTCTGAATTGTTGCTCGCAAGTCAGCTGCGGCAGCACCCATGTCAAAGGCTCGACAAAGTCGCTGAATCGTAAATTTCTCGAAGATCTCAAACGTATCCCAGTCCGACAAAGTCGGAAGATAAGAAATATCTGCAAGCTCTGAAGCAATTTGCAGTTCTCTTTCCATTTGATGCGACCACCTACAAAAAGAAGCTTTGTGCGCCTGACTATCTTTCCATCGCTGCAAAAATACTTTCGCATGTGGGTGGATTACAACTTCATTATCGAGGGGATTGCCGGCACGAAACACCCATACTGAAAAATCACGAATCGAAGGCTTCTCTGGCGCGTAACTAAATAGCCGAGCCACATCTTTCCAGAAGTAGTCGATCAAAGAGGCAGAAGCAAAACACTCCGCTGCAGGGTCCATGTCGGATTGCACTTGATACGAGCCAAGAAAGTGCAGCAATAAATCATCCACTACGACGGACGCCCCAACCAAAACAGCCATCATTTTTAAGCGCAGTTCCCGCGCCTGATCATCTTTGTGAATAAGCTCTCGCAACGCCTGAACCCGTTTTGAGTTTTGGAAAAAAACAAAATGCTCTTCGGCTAGATAACGAAACTCATGGGGCAAGTTTACGTCTTGCAAAGCAAGCGAGGCCTTGTCGGCCTTGTACTCATATCCCTGCAATAGCAAATCCAGTAGCCAGTTATTTGCGTCAGTAGGACGGGCAGAAGGCACGTAAATGAAAAACTTTTTTTCAGGATCTTGGTGTCGAACTATTCGAATCTTTGACCCGAATTCATTTCCAACGATTTTAATCTTGTCTATGCTGGCAAGGGGAAATGCCTCAAAATACTCTAGCCATTCACCTTTTGGATCGTACCAAAAAACAATCCTGTTACGCTCGAACACGCGCTGTAAACTTTCATGAATTCGTTTCATATTCGCGTATTCCTCATTCTTCCGTCGCAGCCAAACCCGCGATTGGAGCAAGCGCCTCGCCGAGTTTAAGATAATTTGTTTTCACTCCATCATCCAGGTCAATTTCTATCCGATTTTGAGCAAGCGGCAGAACAACTTGGCGCTCCCATTCCTCGCACTCATGAAGAACTTTGGTGATCTTTTCCGCTTCTTTTCGGGCCTCGGTCTTCTCGCGGGCATTAGTAGCACTGGCCTGTACCTGGTTTAAATGTGGCAGGCGATTGCGCAGTTTTACTTCGTACTCACGCAAATAGCGGTTCAACACTAAATTCATTGTATCCCGAGTATATCGGTGCATATAAACAAGAATACTGAAACCCTTACGAGGGCTTTGGACCATCCAGTAGATTGGTCTTTTCTTATATGTCTGAAGATGATCCTTATAGAAGTCCGTCAAGTAATATTTCCGAAGATCTTTTCCGAGTGACTCCTCAATAAATCGCAAATTCTCACGAAATGTTGCTTCACCGAAAGTCACACGAAGGAATTCCCGTGTGCGTGCCACGATGTCGTCTTCGAACCACTCACCATCCAGAACAGGAATGATCCCATCGCCATCTGGTACAAAGGAGAGTTGTTCCTGCGGAATCTCCACCTTTCGCAAGTAATCTTGAAGAGCGTCTCCAACATTTGCGAGTATAAGTCCTGGACGATCAAGAGAGTATCGGCCCATCATGCAGCCAACTGCATAAGAGAGGAAGGCCGCAACATCGCGGCGGGCTTCCGCGCGAGCTAAAGTGATTTGTTCCTCTGGAACTTCGGGTTGCAACTCTCCTTCGAGACCATAGGCCCCGATGAAAAGCCGGTTATTCTCCGTCTCTAGCTCCTGCATCCGGCGGATTGCTGAAGAACTCTGCCTCTCCCAATTCCGCCAGCTCGCCTCCAAAGTCGCGCCCTTAAGCCCCCGTCGTAATAAAGGATGATCGCGGAAGTCCCACGAGGTCTCAAAGTTGTCCCAGTCAGCACGGGCGAGTGAAATGCATTCTTCTGTTCGATCCTGAAGACGCTTTTTTTCATCTTCAGTGCCGAGTTCAATGATTGGAGTTCTCGAAATGTCTCCGATTTGTAGATTCACAGTCGGATTTAAAGATTGTAGAACCCCAAGTCCGACTTTTGAATTAAGAACTGGCAGAATACGAAAGAGGAGATTTCTATCCAATGTATGACAAATCGCGGCGGCATCATCAAACAAACTTCCTCCTTCACAATAACGGGCAGTGAATGCTCCGATAGTAATTTTTGACCATGTGAGAGCTTGTTTGAAAGAGTACTCAATATTTTGAGGCCGAGATCGCAATCGACCATTGGCACCGCGAAAACTCCTAATCTCCTCTCCATCATTTTGCCAGTTGATGACATGCTCCAAATTACCAAACCATTTTCGAGCGGGACCACCTTTGTTATGCGGAAACCATTTTCGTCCTGAGCGACTGGCCTCATCGCGGGATGTATAACCACATCCAAATTTGTCATGGCTAACTTCGTGCCAGTGGCGGAGGAATCGACCATTTTCGCCAGTGGCAAGACCTTTCCGCATTTCTGTACATTCGGACAATGCTTTACCGTTTGTAAATCCACGCCTCATTTGGTCAGTTACCCAAAATGCTATTGGTGAGCCAGGAATCATTCGAAACTGCGCGGTGGATGCTTGACTAATAGGAAACTGAGAATGATCTAGAAAACGCTGTTCAAGTTCCTCGTTACTATTCACCTCTCCTTGTTTTTTGAAGAGGCGCTTGAACACACCCATTGTCGAGATATCTGGTGAAGTTCTAGCTGTGAACGAGCAACTTCCGAAGTCCGAACCCCACACACCACGGCCGTTGAAGATGAGTGATCTCAACTGCGCCTTATCTAGCAAATGACGCCTTAGCTGTTCAAACGATTGTAAGAACATCCAATTCGGAATGGTAATCATCCCTATCAGTCCCTTGCTTATGACGAACTGCAGATTTCGTAGAATGAAAGCACCATAAAGATCCGTCATTCCCTCGGCAAAATTTGCTTCGACAAACTCCTTCAATTGAGCGTTATACCCACCGTCTCCCATATAAGGAGGATTGGCCACTACTACATGATATCGCTGGGAGAGCGTCTCGGCTTGTTCCAAAGCACGACGGACTTTGACACGAGTATGATGAAGAAAAAGTAAATCTGAATGGTCACAAGCATCAATGTCACAAAGAAGCTTTGCTATACCGTCTGCATTGAGGCATGGCCGAATCAGAGAACCGAATGTTGTTGCTCCTTCGAACTGAGTGAATAATTTCAGCGCAGATTGGCTAACAAGGTCTCCAAGATTGAGCTCCTTGACATAGTCCTGCAACTCGTTCTCAGCAAAATGTATCTCCTGTAGCGCTAAAACCTTGGGCTGCACTAAACTTTCAGATTGAAAGAATCGGCGGGATTTTTCCCTAGATTTTAGCACCAGCGCCAAAGCTGCGAGTTGGGCAGCGCGTGGACAAATCTCAACGCCAAATAAGTTGTGCGAGAGAATCAACCCGGGAATATCTGATGGTGCATAGCCCTCTTCCTCGTAGATTGCATATAAAAGATCAAAAGCATAAGTAAGCATGTGACCCGAACCGCATGCGGGATCGATAAGTCGAATCTCTTCTGGCTTCTCGATTTTTAGAAAATCAGTTTCACATTCCCCTTCGATGTAGTACGGCATTTTCTCGCGCAATCGGGAGGTGGGGCGATTCAGTAACCATAAGCGACCAAGCGAATTCTCTACCAAATATCGAACAATCCAATGTGGAGTGAAAAGTTGAGTCACGGCCGGAATATCTGCAGTTGGTACAGCTGCCTTCCGCGCCATAACCAAATCTTTCTTTTCGGAAATATAAAACTGATAAAGCCAACCAAGAACCTCTACCTCTGCGCAGTCGGCATCGGCAATCTGGGTCCGAAAACCCTGTACGATTGATCGTTCAGTGAGCAAGTCATCAGGCAAAAGTAATTCGGTTTCATCATCCAATTTTTCAAATAGGTTGGGCAGCAATCCATTATAAAAACGACAAGCCGCAAGTACTAGATGTCGATAAACCTCACCTTGTGGGTCGGCCCCGGAAATGGCAGTAGGGATTTGACCATCTAACAGATCATTGAGTCTTTTCGGATCACTGTACCTATGGAGTTCCTCAGGAAGCGCTCCATTGCGAGTGAGTTTGAGAATCTCGGGTTGTGATTCCCCATCACCCGAAGAAGTAAGAACTCGTGCTCGAAACGGGTGCCAGCCTTGAGCATCGAGGTATCTTAGTGCTGTCAGCCGATTAAACCACGTATAGGCGACCTGTTCAATCAAACCAGCGCGATCCGTTTCAACCGTTTTTCGCAGCGAAGAGACTTGCGGCGCAAACGTCGTGAGGTAATCCGGCGTCTTAGCGGCCAAAACAAAATCCAGCTTCCGAGTGACAGCTTCCATGAGCTGACGTCGGACTTCTGGAGCAAAAGTTTTTAACTTAGCTGTATCCATATCTTTCCTATTCAAAGACTAATGCGGTTACCTTTCGCCAACTCTCCCTCGGCAGCGATTCGTATCGCCTCTAGCCACTGCTGAAGATCAGTTTTGTTTGCGATATACGGCAAAGAACATTGAGTGCGCAAATCATTAACCGTTATATAGGTCGCAGGTGGCGGCACAGGTGCTCCCCCTGAACTTCCTATTGGCTGTGTCGCTTTCGCTGCAAGCAGAGACGCGAGAGTGAGCTGAGCGGTATATTCCTGCGACGTGTAACGCTGGATGCGATCACGAATAATCATGACGAACCGAGCAGACTGGATTTCATTGCGAGCGGATATAGTTGGTGCCAATACTTGTTTCTGAAAGGACTCAGTGAGCGACACAAAATCTTCAACCGCTTTAAGCCGTTCTTCTTGAGTCGAAAGCGCACTCAACGCGAGATTACGTTCTCTATCTAGTAAAATTTTAAGAAGTCCACGCAATTTTGTTACCGCCGCTTTTGCGGCAGGTACCAAACTACCTCGATACGGGTGAGGGGACGCAGCCAGATCTCGTAAAGGCTGTACTTCCACATCCGGAAGTTCTGCAAAGTTTGCCTCTTCTGCCTGCAGGAATGTGATGGCCTCATCGTATGCAACGCGCTGGGGTCCATGCATAAATGACTTCATGGGGGAAAGAATTTCCTCTTTTGCCGTTAGGAGGACCTCATCAAACTCTGAAAGTTGATTAAGAAGAAATGTGTAGTCCTTATCCGCGAGCTTTGCGATCTTCTCTGCCGCAGGCTTCAGAGATTCCAAAAACCTATATCGTGTAGCCTGATCAACTAACAAAGAAAGATCACGAGCCTCTGCGGAAAACGCTTCCAATGTAAACTGGCCGACTGAACGAGCATCGACTCCAGCATTGGCGCGATCAAAAAAGTCGTGATGAAACTTTTTAAGAGCATTGATCTTGGATGCATCAAACTGCTCTTGCAGACGGACACGCACCCCACCATGCAGACGAGTGTTCCTCAGATGCTCCAAGGCACCTTGAGCGTCGAGTAGCTCATTGGTGCGCATCTCCACTTTTCCCATTCGAAATAGTCGACTAACGAGCGTGAGCACGGCCATCGGATACCACCCGTAGGGGCGACGACCAAAGTGGCGGAGAATTTCCTCAATTGAAGTCCGCTCGCCATTGTTCTGATTGCGCATCACATAAGTGAGAATCTCCTGCTCGCCCTCAGATGGCGGCTGAATTCCACCAGTCAATAATTCATCCTGATCTAATAACGCTTTAGATAACTTATCGTCGTCATAAGTTCCCTTCAACATCCGCAACATTGGGAATGCGTATGAAATGAGTTCCTGACAAGCCTTGGAAAAACGAGTTCGCGCGTCTCCTTCACCGACTGAAGTTAGACGAGAGCCATTTATATAAAGAGGAGCCTTTGACAAAACTTCAGCGGCCAATTCATGCATATTACTCCGCCGAGTGCTATTTTGCTGGTTTCGAATATCGAGGATCGCTTTTCTGGTTTCATCCCCGCTGCCGGTATTCTGCTGCACATACTTCTGTGTCTTCAGAAACAACCGCGCTTGATCTATCAAACGAGAATCTACCGGCAGAATAGTGAGAAGCTCTGCCTTACCAGAGTTTTGCATTGCAAGAGTCGTTGCATTGCTATGATTTGGGTGCTCGCCAGTGATGATATTGATCGCGATATCCGCGTCTCTGCCGATGCATTGATCGTCTAACTTTCTTGCGTAAGTGTAATCCTGTCCATTGCCTTCGTAGCGAATTTTTGGATCACGAAGGACATCAGTGAATAAGACTTTACAGAGAAGATCGGCCACCTGGGTTTCATCGATTTCGGTATTCTTTATTTCTACCTCAATATCTTTTTCTGTATCTGTGAGAAACTCATAAATCTCACCGTTTCTTTGGAGATATGACTGACCCTCTAATAACGCCAAAGCCTCACGCACAGATTTTTCATGACTGCGAATATCAATATCCGGCTTGTCAATCAGCAAGATTGCGACGTTGCGATGAGTTGCTTTAAACTCACGCACCCACTTGAGCAAAAACAAAGCCTTCAAAATACGAATAGGAAGACCGTCTCCCAACTGTCTCTCAGCCATTTTGATAGATGTCTGCATATCGCCGCGAATTGAAGCAGAAATTCCATCATACATTAGGTCAAATGTTGCCAAGCGCCCAACATCCGCGTCGCGCACTGCCTTCGCAACTTCCTGAAATACTGCCAACATGGACCGCTCGCCTACCGAAAGATATTTTCCAGTAAACACACCGTGCCTAGAAAGCTGCTGAATCGCGAGCTGAAATAGCTGAAACTGGTAGGTGTGAAACGGATATAGCCCACAAAACTCGTCACTGCCACGCCATCCATTATAGACAATGGAGTTGTCGCCAAACCGATAGAGAGTTTGGAGATTGTCCTTTTCTTTGTCGTATATGGCAGTGAGAACTTCGGGCTCTAATTCTTTTTTTGCAAGCAGGCGTTTTTGAATGACTTCTTGAACGTCTGCACTCGCAAGCGTCAGCTGCGTTTTGAAGCGCCCCATAATCTTGGTAATATCTTGGGCCTCCATTCCTTTAAACGCGCCAAGCACCCCTTCAAGATCGGCCTGGGATGTAACGAAAATCCACGCCCTCCCGTTGCACTCAGTTCCAAGAGTCTCCGCGACGGTTTGCAGATTAAGCATGAGCTTTGAATCTTGCCCAATAAACTGACCGACCTCATCGACAAAAAAGTTGAGACGAAAACCAGCCGGCTGCTTCTCAATATAATCTTTAACCATTTGAGCGAAGCTCAGGATTGAAACACGATAGTCATTACGGACCTGGCGCATAAGACTAAATGCTTCTGATTCCGCTACATCAAAATGTGTGGCATAGGCTTTCCCAAAGGCCGCCTTTCGCGCGGTCGCAATAGCCTCTCGATCCTTTTCCCATGTACTTCCATTTACGCGTAGGTATGTCTCCTTAAACGGGATAAAATCACCCCTCACATCTAAGTCGCGCTCAAACTGGGCAATATATCCCTGCTTTCCGTAATATCCTTGCAGTTCATTTAAAACTTTTACGAACACTTCCAAAATGGGAGCCGTATGATCGCCACCAATTCCATCAAATTTTTGGTCGATGTTAAATAGAATGCTGCGAGAGGGAATGGCCGCAGCCTTCCGTAAGTTAGCTTGCACAATTTCATCTTCAATTTTTGGTAACAGGAGATTCGCAGGCCTAGTACCGTTCTCCAAAGGTTGGCTATCCAAAATGAGGGATAAGATTTTGAGAAGGTGTGATTTTCCAGAACCGAAAAATCCAGAAATCCACACTCCATTAGCAGCCAGTTCGTTCAAATAGCGATCGGTAAATATTCCGAGTCCTTTCGCTACATCACGAGTGACAACATATTCTTCCAGTTCAATCTGAAGATTCCGCTGATCATCAGCCTTAATAACGCCATCAATTGGTCGATCTACGGGTTTGAGAAATAGCTCACTAATTTTCATATTTGGTTAGGCCTATAGTGGTCGAGGCTTGTCGCTCGATAATAAGGGTTATTGATTTTAGGAATCGGTATAGATCCAAAAAGTCTGAGGTGCGATCCGCCCCCTAAATCTTGGGTATAATCGCCAGGAAAAAAAATCACGACTGGGTGATGAAGCATCGCTGGTTGCAGCGATTCCAGAATAGTGTGCGTTCGCAGAAATGGATAAACCCTTCCAGAGCCAGTGATAAGTGTTAGGCGCGTGCCATCATTGCCAATCGCATTTACAAGGCGTGGTATTAGATGGGTTTTAGGATCGGAATAGTTCTGAAGAGTTTCTAGAAGTTCAATTTTTTCTAAACTTGCCTCTTGTTGGATAAGGTCGTCCAGAATTTGGTGCTCCTCCAACTCCTCCAAAACTAGATCGAAAAGATCGATGGACTTAAGTGAGATTCCGGTATTTTGCAGCCTTACAACGAGATTTCCAACCATGCGCCTAACTGAATCTTCTTGTGCTGGCTGGTAAGTTTGAATAAAGATCGGCATCTCATTGGCCAACCCTTTCATAGACAAGAAGTCGGGATGGCTCAGTATCTGAAATAGACGCTCAGAAAGATTTGCTAAATTAGCTTTCATCGCCGTGATCCAATTTCTTTGTCAGAGAAAAGAAAACCAGCCAACCATTTTGGATTGTCCTCGGAGATCGCGTTAATTACGGCAGGCGACAAGACCGGACGATGAATTGTGCCAAGCGCGAGCCCATCGCTCAATAGGCCCGCCTCAGAAACCATTCGAAAGAGAGTTCGTTTGACTTTATTTTTAGACATCACTGTCAATTGAGCAAGCTCGGGATGTAAAGCCGACTTCATCTCCACAAAGGTTTCATAATCGGAGGGGCGAAAAATTGGGTCGCTGGCAATGAGCTTCTCTCGCAGAACTTCCACTGCGAACTCAAAAGCAAATGGACTATGTTTACAAACCGCAAGCCAGGATATGGCGCTGCGATCATCAGCGTTAGCGGTAGCAAGTAGAGTAATTTGATCGTGGGTTAAAGTCTTAAGTCGACCACGAAGCTCTCGCTCCAACCGTGAGGAGGACGTTGAGCTTCGGCATTGGAGAGCATTCGTGGAAAGAAGGCTAGCCTTCGCATCGACCCAATTTCCGGCCGCCAAAAAATGCTCAGCCACGATCCTGGCCAACTCCGGACGAAGAGTGGCCGCTGTAAAACCAAGGTTATAACGGGATGGATTACTCATACGCTTCCTTAGTGGCGCCCTTGTGTGGGATAGAACTGCCTCGAACAATCCTGTTGTCATCGTGTAACACCCTTTGAGTCCTGCCGTTCCGCCCCACCAGAGGTGATCCAATCATCCACTTCTGAAGGCTTGAATTTCCAAAGCTTTCCCATCCGATGCGCTGGTATCATTCCTTTTTCAAGCCACCGATAGATGGTCTCTTTTGAAACGCCCAAGTATTGCGCGATCTCTTCGACTGACAGCCAAGGCTCAAGCTGTTTCATTACTCCTCCAAAATGGACTATCACAATTGTTATGGATAAGATCTGACAAGTAAAGACAATCTGAGACAAGAGTTATTTTGCGGTGCGCCAGCTTATCAGAATTGACCATAAAAAGGGCTGCTTACGAGGAAGACGATGATTTACGACTTCAAGTCGTTGACCTTACCGTTCCAATATTTGATGTACGAAAGGTACGCTTCCTTCGAATTCAAAAACACCACATGCTTGGCGGCACAGACACGATAGGCAAGGATTTTTTCCTCCCCTTGGCGCCGGGCTCGTTCAAGGCGGTGATTACCATCGATCACGTTAAACCTTCCTGGACTGATTTCACCCAAGACTATCGGATCAGATAAATTAGCTTTTTTAATTGTATCCTCACTCAGGTTACTTGAATCCAATTTATCAAGGGAAGCTACGTCAATTTCAATAATTGGAAAATCCAAAGGATTCGATCTGATAAAATTCAACAGCTTGGTAATATTGAATTCGAAGAATCCATTCAGAAAAAATTCGTCACCATCATCAGACGGAAGTGGATTAAAGTTTTTCTTGGCCCTGAACTTCTCCGGCTTTGTCGTTGTCATCTTTTTCTTCTCTTCACAGGGTTTGCCCAACCGCTAAAGTACCTCTGTCCTTTTCAGATTTCGCGCCCTTCGCTCCATTCAACAGATGCTGAAGATGATTCGCGCTAACCTGTAATCGACGAGCAGCCTCGGCCTTATTGCCGCCAGCTTCGCGGATTGTAGTTTCAAGAAAATTTAGCTCATCATCGCGTTTTAAGTCACGGAACTGAGCAAACGTAAGGCCGCGCACGGCGGCAGTTGGCGCTTCATAAAGTCTGAGATCAAGATCGTCAGGACGGATCATGCTTTCGTTTGAAACTACGAGATGCTTCTCAACCACACCTTCAAGTTCGCGAATATTTCCAGGCCAGGAATAGCGTTTTAGTACTTCGAGCGTGCGCCTCTGGAAGTATTTTTTAGAGACATTCTTCTTGTTAAAGCGCTCAGTGAAATGGGCCACCAATGGTTCAATATCATCGGGCCGAGTCCGTAATGATGGAACTTCCACATCCACAACCTTAATCCGATACATTAGGTCTTCTCGGAAGAGTCCTTTAGCTACAAGCTCCTCTATATTTCTGTGAGTTGCAGAAACAATACGAACATTTATTTTTTGAGGAATCTTACCACCAACGGGCGTAATCTCCCGCTCCTGGAGGACACGAAGAAGCTTTACCTGTAGCTCCATCGGCATATCTCCGATTTCGTCCAGAAACAAAGTTCCCTTGTTCGCCAGTGCGAACTTTCCAGTCTTGTCAACTACGGCACCAGTGAAGGCACCTTTCAAGTGACCAAAAAGTTCGGACTCCAATAGGTCCCGTGGAATTGCACCACAATTGATTGCTACAAACTGACCAGAGAAGCGCGCCGAGAGATTGTGAATAGCTCTTGCTACCAGTTCCTTTCCAGTACCAGACTCTCCCCGAATCAAAACTGACGTATCCGAAGATGGGGCCACTTTTTTTATTACTTTCGCTGTGTGCGCCAATCCTTCGGATTGTCCGACCATTCCGATGGATTCAATCAGTTGCCGATACTCTGTTTTAGATTTTGACGGTCTGATGGTGCGGAAAATATGCTCGTAGCGGTTGCAGTAAGAATTTACCAAACTCAAGAGTTCATGGGGTGGCAACGTCTTCTCAATAAAATCAACGGCACCAGCTCGCATGCTATTCTTTACTGCCTCACGCGAAAGGTCGCAGGAATACATCGCGATCTGTTGATTCGGGCTCTCGCGGAGAATAAGCGCTGCCAGAGCATCACCCATCATCTTTGGCATTTGGTAATCTAAGAGTACCAGGGCAAATTCGTCGTTTTGAACAAGTTCAATCGCCTCTTCTGCCAACGTCGTCGTTTCGACATCAAAGCCATTAGCTTTCAAGAAAGATTGAGTAGCCTTTAGGTTTTTAGCGTCGTCGTCGATAATTAAAATTTTATACATGAGATGCTCCGAATTGCTCTGACCTCGTCGGGAACATATGGATTGTCACAGTTGTGCCCTTATGAACCTGACTTGTCAGTTCCACGCTTGCGGCACGTTGTTCACAGATGTATTTCACGATGGAGAGGCCAAGGCCTGTCCCTGTCGCAGGTTTCATGGTGAAGTCCGGATCAAAAACTCGTTTTTTTAAATTATCTGGAATGCCGCAGCCTTGGTCGGCAACAGAAAGATAATTGGAGCCCCTGTTGTTGCCAACTTCCACACGAATTACAGAGTTGGTCGAAGATGCTTCAGCAGCATTCTTAACTAAATTCGATACGATTCTTGAAATTTCCGTTTTTGAAAACGGCGATGGGAGTCTTGAATAGCTCGAAGAAAATTCCAGTCTCAGTTCCTTAGCTTTTACAGCATCAGAATCTTTGAGTGCATTAACTTCACTCTTCGTAGGCTCAATGAGGTCAGTCCCCACTGGGGAAGTCTCACTCTCCTTGAGATCCCTTACTTGAGATGCAATGCGAATAACCCGTGTTAGTGAATCTTGGATTTCTGCAAGCACTTCTTCATTAGCATTCCTGTCAATATTGGATTCGAGCGTTGCAAGATAGAGCTGCAATCGTGCAACGGGCGTCAGAAGATCATGCGCGATGCCTCGAAGAACAAGCAGCTTCGCCTTGTCGGTTGCTGTCCGCTCAAAGGATTCGATTTGTAAATTCAAACCCTCAAGTGCTTCCTTTAGTGGTAATAATTCAGAAAAAGGCGGACGGACCAGTGGTGATGCATCCTTTGGGTTTTCCCGCAATCTTATGGACCAATTTCCAATTTCAGCACTTAAGCGGCCCGATGCGAACTTGGATACCCGGAAGAACGCAATGACCAAGCCTAGGGCGCCCGCAATTGAAACAATAAACACAGTAAAGAAAAACGACCAATTCATTCGAATGTCTTTAGCAATGTACAGATAACGAAATGCTGTACTGCCTTGGCTATCAAGAGAAATTGGATAGAGAATCCGGGCCTGTCCAAAATAGCTTTCAAAACAACTTACGCCGAATTTCCCACATTCCTGAATTGGCTGATGTCCATCGGCGGTTTCATAAACTCGTGTAAAATCAGCCTTAAGAATTTGCGCTGTTTCTCCTTCATGAAGTTGAAGCACCTGACGAATCTGTGGCTCCACCGAACGAATATCACCGTCAATGATCCGGTCTCGAAAGGCTTGTGCCGTTATACGAGCAGTTTCTTGTAGGTCACTTGCACCTTGATCTCTTCCTAGAAAAAAGGAAACCGACAAAGAGACCAAACAAAGAACTACCATGCCAAAACCAGCATAACGAAGAATGGCTTTCTGAAAAAATGTTTGAATGGTCCTTCGTTGCCTCATCTAAATCTAACCTTTGAAAAGGCAACGGTCTCATCACTCGTCGGGACCCGAGAGAGATCAATTCCATCGCGGGCAACGACAATCGAAGAAAAGTGAAATAATGGAAGCAGGCATCCATCGTTAACCGCTTGAGTGAAAACACGACGGTATTCAGAATTCCGTTTGGACTCTTCCTGAGTGCGGGCCAGATTTGTTCGGCCTTTGAAGTCACCAAGGCCCTCTCCAGAGTTTGGAATCATAGGAGGATTCATGCCAAAATAAAAAGAGACTGCACCTTCAACATTGGGGTCGTTTACAGGGAGTGTGGCCACCAAAATATCGTATCGTCCTTCAGCTCGAGCTTGATTGAAATTAGCGAGAGGCACTAAAGTGAAGTTAGGTGTCTGTCCCGTCAATTCTTTAATCGCAGTGGAAATGTTGGCTTGAAGCACACTGCTCAAGCGACCTTCTGCTCCAAGAAATTCAATCGGCTGCTTCTTGAACTGAGACGGCACTTCGACATTTCTAGGGGTCAATTTAAACTCAGGATCAAAGATCACATATCCTGATGGGAAAAACTGCTGATTAAGCCTAAATCCGGATAGGCCGCTCATCAGCTTATTGCGATCAAGCTTTTGGTTTAACGCTTGAAATAATGTGCGCCCATCAGCATTGGCTAATCTGGAACTAGGCGAAAGAAAAAACACCCGATCTAAATTCCGGTTCCAAATGGAGAACTTTTCTTTTTCATAGCGTGCGGAAATTTCCTTAGACATCAAACTTGAAGATGCAACGATGTTTGGCCAAGAATCACTGGCAAAATCATCCTGATCAGTGACTTCTTTTGTTTTTGGTTGGCGAATAATAATTTTGTCAGCCATACCAGCCTCACGACCATACCAATGTGGATTTGCCACAAGGTTCAATTCACTCTTCGATGCTGAAACTAAACTAAAGGGACCACTCGATTTGCTAAGATCCGCCTCTCCATTTGGTTTCACAAAGACAATGCCATACATGGGCTCAGTCAGTTTATGATGAATTTGGCTTTTGGCTACAGACCGATTCAGACGAAAATGAATTGAAGAATCTCCTTTGGATTCAATGCTCTCTACCATTTCAAATAAGCTCTTGAGATCCTCACCGTGTAATTTCTTGGAGAGATTGAAGCTTCGGACCACTTGCTCCGCCGTGATACTACTCCCATCGGACCATTTTGCTTCCGGTTGTAATCGAAATGTGATAACCATATCTTGTTTATCATCGGCCTTACCTTCGCCGGTCAGCGCAAGCCCCTGCTTTAAGGTTCTTGAGTCCGACCAATCCACCAGTGTCGAAGCCAGCGCATAGGATAAATCTAGATCCACAAGAGTCTTCACATTTGATGAATCAATTGGTAGCCCGAATGACATATACGTCTTTATTACTTTCTGTTCAGATGCTGCCATAGAACTGCTCCCTAAAATAAGAAGAACTGTTATTACAAAGAAATGAATTGGCTTCATTCGCAACTCGACTTTTCACTTTTTGACACTCCAAAACAGCTCGGATTGATTGTAGGACTTAAGTTTGCATCCTTTTTCAGAATAAACACGATCTTACCTTCCTCGTTTACTCCAATAGCAAATTGTTCCCAATCGATTTGCATTTCGTTTGAGAGTTCATTTATTTTCTCCGCAATCTTCTGGCGTTGTTCTGGCGGCAAATCTTCCAGCGGAGTAAAGGAATGAGTTGTAGTCTCAGCTTGTGCCACTTGAATTAGACTGATAAACGCTGCAATGGCAGCCGCTTTTGAAGTAAGTTTTGTTTTCATTGCTGACTCCTATTCTTAAGAAACGATATGCGGTTCAAAATTGATCGTTTCCGGTTTTAAATTTAATCTTGCCCATGATTTGGTAGCCCCGACATCCTCCCGCGATGTCGTTCGCCAATTAAGATTGAACGCCACTGGATGCTTTGCAAATCCAACATACACAGGGGTACTTAGAACTTCAGTAAATTCAAACTCAGAACTTGATGAATGGAGTTTCTGAATCTGATCTGCCCATACATCGAGGCCTTGTTCCCAATTTAGTTTTTTCCCGAAAAGCCATTTAGGGAAACATTCTTGATAAGCATAATAAACAGAATGAGTTCCTGGATCGACAGGTCCTGGTAGTCGATTTTTCAGCTTCAACGAATCCTTCCAATGATCTCGTCGAAGAGTAGCGTGGGCAGCTCTGCATGCTTCAGCAATGGCAGAGTCAATTGAAGCGATCAAAGATTGACGGCAAGAATGCGCTGAAACCCCAAAACCATCGCTATTCACTAAAAGGCAAGTTACTGATGGCCCCAGGCCTCTTGTTGAGAGCAAAACGCGAAGGATTGGAAATTCGGATAGCGAGAGTTCATTGCGGCTCCAACTTTGAAAATGCTCAGGAAGTGACTCTAAAGTTATTTCCAAAAAAGGAGTGGAGCTGTACCACTGCGCCAGGACCGCATCTCGCTCCACCAGTTCCAGAATAGCATTTGTTTTAGCTGTATCATGCACAGGATGTGCTGCCCAACCATTACTTGTTTCCGCGCCATGAAGAATGAGTGAAGAACGTTCGATTAACTCTGAAAAGGCCTTAGTTTCCGCACTTTCGCGGTTGTTTGCTTCCCCGCACGCAACGACCGGATGCCCTTTGAATTGCGCGACTATGTTAATGATGTACTCGGAGAATCGAAAGCCGATGGGTCTTTTACCATTCTCAGCTCTGATTGATTCAAATTCAAAAGGTATCGCCAAGCTCAATACAGTTCACTTAACGACGGAACGTACGGACAGAACTTTATGATTGCATT
>CAZYOE010000055.1:0-16216 GCA_964648725.1 uncultured Pseudobdellovibrionaceae bacterium
TGCCACTTAAAAAGTAACACTTTTTGCGTCACCCCACTCAAAGTTAGAGACCCAAACGAACTGCCTCAATTCAAAAGGAATGGGTGTTTAATCTGATCGCAAGGCCTCCAGAATCTGCAACCTTTCGGCCCTGAGAGCTGGCGCCAATCCGCTGAGAATTCCCACGGCGGCAATAGAAATAAATGAGACTGAAAAAGCCGATAAATCAAAGCGCCATTGAAATGCTATTGAAGTTGCGAACTTCGAAGTCACAAAAACAACCAGCTCATAGAATCCAAATCCAATAAGGAGCCCAACAGCTCCTGCCAGACCGCAAAGGAGAACTGACTCCATCAAAATATGCCGACGAATTCTTTTGTGGGTTGCGCCTAGAGCCTTTCGAAGTCCAATCTCTCGAAACCTCTCCGCAATGGAGGCCAACATCATATTGGTAATTCCAACCCCACCCACTAGCAAACAGATCATGGCAATAGCCCCAAGAGCAATCGTGAATAACGATAGAAACTTTTGCAGCTGGGCAATCAATACACTATCATTGTGCACCCGGAATCTTCCAGATTTTCCGTAGCGAGCGGTAAAGTAACCCTGAATGGATTTTCCAACAGCAGGAATGTCAGAGCCATCTCGAAGTTGGAGCAGAACCCGATCAATTTGTGCCTCCCAGGGATTTTCAGCCAGAGTCTGGAAAAGTGTATAGGGAAGGTATACTTCGAGATTAGGGTTTCCCCATCCTCTGTTGCTGGAGATTGATTCAAGCACACCAATCACTTTACAACCGTAGCTCGACTGGCCACCTTGGACATTTAGTATTTGATTAAGGGCAGGCACCTGTGCAAAAAGTTTTTCTTCGACTTCAGCGCCAATGACACAAACGGCATTTTTCTCTTCAATATGGAAGGGCGAAAAGTTTCGGCCTGCGCTAAGTTTGCGGCCAGTGATAATAAAAGCATTTTCATTGACTCCCATCGGGCGGCCCTCCGATTCGATGGTTTTGCCGGCAAAAGAGAGCGTGGACCTATTGCCATATAGTACGGGAGTCATACGTTGAATTTCAGAAAAAAATTTGGGCAAGGGGACAATATCAGTCTCCCAATCAAATGTTTTGAACATCACCCCACTGGCTTCGGTCGCTTTGAGATTCCAATTGGGATAGCCCATAAATAAAACAGTATTTATACCCATGTCTGCATATGACTCTAAAACCTTTTCTTTTATAAATCGTCCTAAGGTGATCATTGAAAGAATAGAGGCCACACCAACGATAATACCAATCATGGTTAGAAAAGAACGAACTTTATTGCTGAGGATGTCCTTCCAAGCGTCACGGATGGTTCGCCAGGCAACTTTGCTGTCTGCTGAAGGTAATAAAGTCTCAGGGGCTTTAGAGTCTTCTTTGTCTGCTTCAGTTTGAAACTCTTTTTTTGAATCGACGCTAATAATCTTTCCGTCACGGAGTTGAATGATTCGTCCGCATTGTTGGGCGATTTCATCGGAGTGAGTGATAATTAGGATGGTCTTTCCTTTCTTATTCAAGTCGTGTAGGAGTTCGATGATACTCTGTGCTGACTTGGAATCTAAATTTCCTGTAGGTTCATCGGCCAGAATAATGTCAGGATTATGCAAGAGTGCTCTTGCAATGGCCACTCGCTGTTGTTGGCCGCCGGAGAGCTGGTTGGGGTGATGCTGCAGTCGGTGCTGTAGGCCCAGGTACTCAGCTAGTTCCAAAGCCTTTTTATGGACTTCTTGGTCATTAGTGGTCAGTGAGTACTGGCTCGGTAAAAGAATATTTTCAAGACAGGTCAGTTTGGGCAAAAGGTGAAACTGCTGAAAGACAAATCCAATCTTTTGATTACGAAAGTAAGACATCTCTTCATCGTTAAGTGCAGAGAAACGGTGCCCATCAAGATCGATCGTACCGTGTTGCACCTGTAAAAAACCTGCCAGCAGAGCGAGAAGTGTAGACTTTCCACTTCCAGAAGGCCCCTGAATGGCCACGAGTTCGCCACGTTGCACGGAAAAATTAATCCCGGATAAGATGGGCGGAGTGGCATGAGCGGACTCAACTTTGGCGGTGTCGGGGCTCACGGGTCGATAGTTGAAAGTGATGTCTTTAATTTCTAATAATGGCATTAATCACGACTCTCCACCAGGCTCGCAAAGTCCACAGCTTTAACTTCATCGCCTTCTTTTAAACCGGATTTAATCTCGAAGGCTTCTTCGTTTTGAAGTCCCACCTCAATAGCTTGTCGTTCGCCATTGGTTTTAATAACGAAATATCCTTTTTCATCCTTTTGCACGTATTCATGGCGGAGAGTTAACACATTTTCCCGCTTGGCCACGATCAAATCAATAAGAGTGGTCATACCAGTGTGAATCGCAGAATCGGGATTGAGTATTTCTACTGCGGTTGCATAGTCGACCGTTGAGTTTCGCCAGCTATCTCGTTGAGTAGGGGCACTTGCAATGGAACGAATCACTCCCTCATAAGTCTTTCCAATAATCGCGTTCACTTTGATGACGGCTTTTTGACCAACCTTAACTTTGATGCGATCGATTTCTGGGGTGTCGGCTTTAACAACGTATTTAGAGGGATCATCTATCCGTAAGATATAGTCTTTACTATCGCCCTCACGAACAAACTCACCCTCGTCTTTGTTGATTTGTACCACTACGCCACTGAGAGGAGATTGCATGGGATAGACGGGTTGATTGCTCAGAAGAGATTGGGCCACGCTCACAACAGGAGAACCAATTTTTACTTCATCTCCAACTCTGACATAGAGTTTTTTCACATAGCCAGTATAAGGTGGAGCGATATTTGTGGAACGCACCGGAGAGATACTTCCTGCAATCGTTACCTGCTGAATAATATCGCTGGTTTCAACTTGCCCAACTAAATTTGTTGATTTTTTTCGTTTGGTTTTTTGTTCTTGGGTACAAGAGAGGATTGAGAGGCCAAGAGCAATACTTAAACTTGAAATTACGAATAAGATAGTCAGTTTCTTCATGGAACTGATTGTAATGTTTTTCCTCGCGCTGTCAATTCATGGCACTCAATAGCTTTTATAGAGTTTCAGGGGGAGAAGACTGCCAGGTGTTTTGGCGTGTGCTTTGCAGTGCTTTGTTGCAATTTTTGGAAAGGAATATCTTATGCAATCGGCAGTCATGGTAACTTTATCGTTTTTGTTGTTAGGCTTATTGGGGGTCGCAGCACCCACTCCTCCAGCCAACACACAGCCGGCCTCTTCCGAAGCCTATAGTTTTGGAAACGAAATGATGAAACAAATCATGGCGTCTATTCGTAAAGATAAATTTAATCTCTATCTTAACTTTGACATTACTGTTTTTCCAAGGTCTGGGGCGCCCGCGATCATTGATGTTTTTGAATTACAAGCGGTAATGCTTTTCAAAAATAGGCTTGAAGGAATCAGTATTCCACTCATCGCACCCAACCCCAAAGCTACTGACCAAGAAAAAAAGCTGTTGTTAAAGACGCATTTGGATTTGAGCAATCGTTATGGTGTAATTCGTCTTTCTAAAGGCGAAAAAGAGAATGAGTTTGTTGGTGACATCATGTTTTACACAAAAAATGGGACAACCAGGAAATTAGTGCCATCTCAAGTAACGCTGGATCTTAATAGTGATTTACTTGACGTTAAAAGGCTCTACCTTTTTGGTTCGAAAATTAGAGTTCAGTTGCCAGGCTCCCAATCTTCTAAGGAAGAGATTAAACGGGGACTTGTTAATGCCCTTTTAAAGTGCGATGCTGAAACGGATGTTGTGGATGATATCAACAAAACCATAGTGCAAGCGCCACTTCAGAAGTGTTCCTTCAGTTTCGATGGCGAAAAACTGCGAATGCAATACCAAGAGCCAAAGCCAACTTATTTACAATAATTATGTTGGCTCAACGAAGGATATCGCTATGAAAAGTCACTTTTGGATCTATATTTGGGTCCCGCTCATTTTGGGATATTCTCCATTGATCTTCTCAGAAGAGGTGCCGTCATTGAGTTTTTACGAGCGATCCTTGGCCTATTTGCTGGATCAAGGTATTTCAGCGACAGGCTATTCGTTCGAGGAAACCTCCGTGGTGGTTGATTCAACTCCTGGTTTGTCTTATGGCCCATTGACTGTAGGTAAAGCTCTCGTTATTAACGAAAAACTAAGTCGTGAAGGTGATGCCACGCATTTTGCAGCCTTTATTAAAACCAAAGTGAAGATTTGGGGTGATGAGGCGGGCGAGCTGGCTGTTCGTTGGCATCCGTCACAAAGTTTTTTAGCGTTAGCTGCCGGCTTGCTAATGTATAGAATGGACCGCGCCTATCCTTGGCCGCAATTTTTAATGGATTGGTTTCCTGAATGGTTTAGGCCTGACATCCGACAGGAACCTTTTGAATTAGAATGGCATAAAGTCACAAAATTACTGGCGGTTAAAAAGCAACGTCCCGAATTGCAATTTCTCGTTAAAGTCATTCATGAAATGCAAACTTTCCATCCTGAAGTGGATGATTTATCTGCCGTGGGAATGGTGTCTTACTTTGGCGATGCCGTTTCGAATAAAACAATTTTTATTTTTGAAGTGAGTACAGATTTTTCCGGAGCACTTCGCTGCCACCAGCAGGTTCGTTCTAACTATAATCCGTTTGCGAAAGACTTACGACATATTCAGGGCAGGCTTAAATGTGATTGGCCTGAGCTGAACATCGATTCAAAGTGAGGATGGATATGAAAAAAGTTTTAGGATCTTTTTTAACTATTACGACGGTATTACTCTTGACTCCCTCTTTGCAGGCCTTGCCCTACGGCTGTCAGATCATGCCAAAAGACGCGGTAAAGCTGACAGATAAGCTCATTAGAGCCTTTTATGAAAAGACAGAGGAACCTGGTTCCATAGCACGGTATTTGCCCAATAACCTACCGATCAATGGAGAGGTACAACAAGAAGTGGACAAGGCGACCGGAGATTCCATTGATCAAATAAAATATGAAGCCATTTTACGCCCGAAGAAGTCAGACTACTTTCATTTATTTCATCTGATAATGTTTAAGTTAGAACGCACTCGCAATCTTATGTATGTTTGCTTAAACCATGATTCACGCAAGCCAAAGGAATCCCATCTGACCATTTACTTTATGTTGGCCTACGGACTTGAGCGGGTATCATCTGAGCGGGACAACATCACCACGGTTCCTGGAGATTGGCTCTTTGGTCCGGGTGGTATATTTAATGGTAAATCGAGTTCAGTTGCACAAATCACTCGAGTGCCTGTTGAACTCGTACCGCTGCATCATCTCACTGATGATGTCAGCAACTGGACTGAAAATATCCCGCTTATTGAAGAAGTTTTTAAAATTCCGGGAACGGCCCTGAAATTTTCTGGGGTTTTGTTGGCAAGAATCAACGAAAAACTTGGTGCCGGCGTTGAACGAATTGAAGTGACTTCGAAAGCCATTGAATTTGCAAATAGTGTTGATCTTGATCATCCTGAGAAACGCAATGTGCTTTACCGTCTTGAACTAGCCGAGCTTGGATTAAAGTCTTTTTAACTCAATGACCTCGGGAAATTTCTAACTTGGGATCAATCAAATTGTGCGCTCGATCGCACCCTGTGCACGAAGCATAACCCAGATGGTAGAGAATCTCACCCGGCACAATTGATTTTGCTATTTTCAATGGTTGACCAATGGGTTTAGACAACTGAATTACAACATAATCACTATCATCGGCAAACCATCCATTTCCGAATGTAAGTGCAAGCGGTGAGGGTTTCCCATATTTAAAAATTGTAGGCCCCTGCCAACTGGTAGAGGCTTCGAATGCGGCAGAGTTTTCCAAACTGAGTTCCAATCGCATTAACTCCACTTTACGATAAAAAATATCGAACCCTTCTGCTTATTTAAAAAGGTATGCGCGATGTGTAACTTTGAGAATGAAAAAAATAGTTCTTTCTTATGACGCCCTTATTTAATCATTTCCATGACATAAAAAGCTGTTCTAGGAATTGCTGGTAGCCCATTGTTGGCTGCGTCGTCCGAGGCACCCCTTCACAGAGGGGAAATCCCGCCTAGTGTGCGCCTTACACTGGGCAGGGTCTCTCTATGAAGGGAAGCCCAAAAAGCTGCGCGTCCTTCACGAGCCTCGCGCCTTCGGCGCATCTCAATCGGGTCCGTTGGCGTCTTGGTGAAATGGTATAAAATTAATGTGAGCTAAGCTTTGCCACAAAATAGGGTACCAACAGATACAATGTGATGTCGCGAACGAGGTAAAAACAAAACACGAGGGCAAAAAACTTCCAACCGTATTTCGCGATTAAAGCCTTAAATCCTTGGCTTCGCCACAACAGCCTCATGGATTGGCATTCCCCCCGGAACTTTTGCCAGGGGTACAAAAGATTTCTTTGCAAATAATTATTGCGGATATTCGACTTCATTCAGTCGAGTTTACTGGGCGCAGGGAGCGAGGGCAATCTCAATATCAGTGCCACCGAAAGTCTCTGGAAAGCGTTAGCTGGCGCGGCGGAATATTGAACTTTTGTCTGGGTTTTCAAAATCCAAAATTTCGTCTGTGGCCCAGCGCTTTTTGCATTCGGTCACTGAATTTTTTATGATTTGTCGCTTGAATGCGTGCTCAATCTTAATCCATCGATCAATGAGTTCAGGAGGAGCGTTTTCTTCGGTGAGAGCCTCTAACAGTATTTTTTCTCGCAATTCAAAAATTTCTTGCGTGGCGTTGATATGTGGATGAGCATCTCCAGGCATTCGACCCGAATAAACCCTAGGACCTCCAAGGGCTCCGGTCATGAAATCCACTTGCTGGCTTTCGATGATTTCTTGGCGGGTGTTTTTGAAGAAGTTTTTCATCCAAGGATGGGCGTAAAGTTTATCATAGAATCTTTTCGCGACTTTTTGGAGATAGGGCTTGCCGCCTATTTGTTCAAAAAGGGATTTCTCACTGGACATAATGACTCCTTCTTTTAACAACTTATCGGTATTTTCTAAGAATTCTTAAGTTAAAACCAGCTAATGACAATACCATGACACTTCAACTAATTTTTTGAGTCATATTAAAGGCCTATGGTACACGAATTTATTATCTTTCATTGGGACAAGAGTAAGAGCCAAATGCCAAAGTTAAACCCCATCGCAGGAGCTTATCGTTTTGAGACGTGTTTACGAGGCATGTTAATTTCTACCACCAATTTTCCAGTCGAATTTTCACAGCAACCACCCACCGAAGTTTATCAAGACGATAGGGCCTACACCTGGCTGCTTGAGGTGTTAGCTGGTTTACATTCGCCGTTACTAGGTGAAACAGAAGTTCTTGGGCAATTTAGAGAACAAGTGATTTTTCCATTAGGGACTTCTGTTCCGAGCTTTCTCAAAGGCATCGTGGAAGATGTTAAAAAGGTACGGCATGAGTGTTTGCAGAATCTTGGACAAAAAACCTATGGAAGTTTAGCACGACGACTTATGATCGGAGACCACCCGCTCTTTTTTTTGGGAGCGGGCCAGATGACGCGGGAGATTCTTCCATTTATGCAAAAAATGAATGGCAAAAAAGTGAAAGTTGTCGCGCGAAGTATTGAAAGAGCAAAACGGACTTTACCTAATGGATGCGAACTTCAGAATTGGAACGAGATTGTGCCAGATCAAGTTTTTGATTTGATTGTTGCGGCCCCAGTTACTGATGAAGGCTTGCGGGATTGGATTTTAAAACATCCAGGCATGATTAATCGCTGTCTCGATTTGCGTGCCCTTCCAATGCAACTAGAACGCAACGAATGGAGTACCCGCGAGGGTTTTTGGAACTTAGAAGATTTTTTTAGTTTACAAAAAGGCGAGGAGGCCATGGCTCGTGAAAAAGTAGTGATGGCGCGTCGTCGTATTCAACAAATGACTGAAAAACGATGGGCCCAACGGTGGGATCGACCTTTTGGTTGGGAGGATGTGTGCGCCTGACCATTGCGGCAAGACAAAGTCACCTAGCTCGTCACCAAGCATTCGAAGTTGCCGAAGCCTTACAAAAAAAACACCCAGATCTAAAGATTGAATTTCATTTTCGAGAATCTTTGGGTGATAAGCACCTTCAGGACCCACTTTGGAAAATGCCGGAACGCGGGGTCTTTACTGAAGACTTCGTTGATGGTTTGCTCAACCGGGAATTTGATCTGGTCGTCCATTCTTGGAAAGATTTGCCCGTAGAAACGCGCGAAGGTTTGGAATTAATCGCCTGCTTGCCGCGGGCAGATCAACGCGATTTGCTCTTGGTTAAAAGAAAATCGCTTCAAAAAGAATTTAGCAAACAAAAGTTAGTTATTTATTCCTCCTCTCCGCGTCGGATTTACAATTTAGGAGAGTTGCTTCCACAGCTTTGGCCTCAACCGGTGACTGAACTTGAGTTTCAGTCGGTGCGCGGGAATATACCTACCCGCATTCGCAAAATGCTCCAAGCGCCCGAAGTGGATGGATTGATTTTAGCGAAAGCGGCCCTTGATCGTTTAATGAGTCCTCGCGAGGGACAAGAATGGGTAGAACTCAGAAATTTATTAATGGGTTTCTTGGAGCAATGTGAATGGATGGTTCTGCCACTGGCCGAAAACCCAACAGCCGCGGCCCAGGGTGCCATTGTTGTGGAGGCTCGTAAAGGTCGCGAAGACCTAAAAAAACTATTTGAGGGAGTGCATTGCGAATCTACATTTGCGGCTGTTCAGCGAGAGCGAAAAACCCTCAAGGTTTTTGGTGGCGGCTGTCATCTGGCATTGGGCATTTCGGTAATTTCAAAAGGGGCTTATTCATTTTTGTGTGTCAAAGGTCAAACTCCAGACGGGCAACCTCTCCGTGAACTTACTTATGAATACAATGGTCCTCGATTCTCCGCGAATGAAATTAAAGTTGTCGAAGAGCCCGCCTTAGAGCGTATGCCAATAGCAACAGATTTTAAAAAACTTTCGGAGGCTTCTGGATTATTTATTTCAAGAAAAGAGGCTTGGCCCAAGGATTATCAAGTACCAAACGGGCAGATCATTTGGACCGCGGGCGTTAGCACTTGGAAAAAGTTGGCAGCGCAAGGTGTTTGGGTTCATGGAACCACTGAATCCCTTGGATTTGAGATTCCGGCTCTTGATTTTTTGGGTTCAGGGTCTTTACGAACTAAATTTTTGCGACTGACTCATGAAGCGGCGGTTCGTGAAAAAACGGATATAGGAACTTATCAGGTCCAGGAAGACCAAGAAATGGGACTGCTTGATCGATATCAAATTTATTATTGGAAGAGTGGGAAACTTGCGGAAAAGTACTTTGAACGATATCCCTGGTTGCGGGATAAATATCATGCTGCCGGCTTTGGTGATACGGGAGAAGCTTTGGCGAAACTTATGCCGACTTTACCGCAACGATTATTCTTGTTTTTGAATTCAGACGAATTTAAAAAGTCAGTTATTAAATAATTTTTGTGCTTGGTGACTCAGGGGCTTTAGTGACTAGATGCCAGTGCGTTTTTTCAAAATTGAAAGGTCTTTATGAATTCGGAACAACAAAAATCTCAACAGCTTTTCGAAAGATCATTAATGGTTGCTCCAGGGGGAGTGCATAGCCCGGTTCGATCAGCGAGAGGTGTAGGCATAACACCAGTTTTTTTTGAATGCGGTGAAGGGGCGCATCTCACTAGTGTGGAAGGCACCAAGTACGTTGATTTTTGTATGAGTTTTGGGCCCTTGATATTAGGCCATCGTGATCCGGTGGTTCAAGATGCAGTACTTTGCCAAATCCATAAAGCGTGGACTTTTGGGGCTTGTGAACCTTACTCTTTGGCATTAGCGGAGTGGATTATCCAACGGTTGCCACATGTGGAAAAACTACGTTTTGTTTCCAGTGGAACAGAAGCCGTGATGAGTGCCTTGCGTGTGGCGCGAGCGGCCACAGGTCGATCAATCATTTTAAAGTTCCATGGCTGTTATCATGGCCATGTGGATTCCATGTTGGTCAAGGCCGGAAGTGGAGTGGCTGACTTGGCAGAGAGTGATAGCGCCGGAGTAGGTAGAGAGGTCGCCCATACAACTTTGGTGGCCTCACTCAATGATGAAGCGGCTCTCAATGCAATTTTTGAAACCAAAGGAAATGAGATAGCAGCAGTTATTATTGAACCACTTCCTGCTAACTACGGTTTGCTTCCACAGACTACTGAGTTTCTCAAGAAAGTCCAAAGTATCGCGAAGAAGTATGGAGCACTGTTGATTTTTGATGAAGTTATCAGTGGATTTAGAATGGCATTGGGAGGGATGGCAGAGCTGACAGGGATTAAACCTGACTTAGTGACTTATGGCAAAATACTGGGTGGAGGTTTTCCTGTAGGATGCTACGCTGGTCGAAAAGACTTAATGGACCTTGTAGCGCCTCAAGGGCCCGTTTATCAAGCTGGCACATTGAGCGCAAATCCGGTGGGAATGGTGGCGGGCTTGGCCACCCTGAAACGAATTATTGAATTAGATCTCTATAGGGTTTTAGAAACGCGGGCAAAAAAATGGGCTGACAAAATCAATGGGGCCTGGATTAGAGATGGCTTGCCTTTGCGCATGACTCAACGAGGTTCATTGTTTTGGGTGCAAACTTCCGGAAAAGAAAGTTTTCCGCAGGTAGAAGCTCTGCCTTCTGATTTAGTGGCTTTTTATAAAAAGTTTTTCCCGAATCTACTAAAAAATAATATTTATTTAGCCCCGAGTGCTTATGAGGTTGGTTTTTTAAGTGCCGCTCATAGTGAAGAGTTACTTGAAAAAGTCTCGGAATCGATAATAAAGATCGGGAAAGAGTCGTTGTAGCCTTTGAATAAATTGCTAAAGTGAGATAGAAATAGAATAGCGGCTTTTCAAACCCTTCAGCAGAATCTACATAAGCGTATGTCTCGCTCCAATTCCTAATCTGGAGCGGCACACCCTTCAGCGTCTATAATACTATGAGCATTTAGCTTTTCTCTTCTACGATCAAGAGATAGTCTCCCATCGGTCCGTACTCTGGTGAGGGTAATAATTTTTCAAAAGGAATATTTTCATCGTCATAATAAAGAAGCTCTTCAATGGTGACAATAGGCCGCGTTTTGAGTCTTGCTTGCAGGCGATGAGGTAGTCCGCCACCATATTCGACATGAAATTGACCAACGATCACAACAATTGTGTCCTGTAATGTTAAAGGTAGGCTAGCCACCTGCCAAGCCATCGTATCATCCCATAGTGATTGGGTTTCAAAATATCTTTGCATGGCCTCTGGAGTTGGTACGTGCCCTGCCATCATGTCGGTAAAACGCTTTTTATAACTTTCACGACCTAACTCAAATTGTGGCGGAAAGAGCTTAAGAGCATCTTCATTAAGACTTGGAATTCCCTTTTTCGCAACTTCACTCGCTAACCAACGAGGACTATTGATTGCAAATGTTTTCTCCCCTTGAGCAGCCAATGGGAAGAGTATTTGGTCACGATAAAAGTCGAATTTAATCGAACCCCAAGAAATCTGTTTTAAGAAATCGGTCTCGTTTAGAGTTCCCTCTCGGTAGGAGTCTAAGGCCTGTTGCTGAGTATAATCTACAAACTCCATGGCAACATTGACTTTGTGACCCTGAGCGCGAAGTGTGTTCAAAACTGCGATCTGACCCTTTTGAATTGGTCCGTAGCCATGTTGTTCTCCAAGAAAAACAACCGATCCTTTGGGAATGGACCTTATGACCTCGTTGATATCAACCTTTTCTAAGTTATTCCCTCTGTAAAATTCAGGTTCTCGAGCAAAAGTTGTAGAGCTAAGAATGGTTATAATAAAAGAAATAAATAGTTTCATAGGTTCAACCCCCGTAAAAATCGCTGCTCAACCTATAGTTGAAGGGGCCTAACAAAGATAGTCTATTTTTTAATTCGATCAAACTTGGGTTACTATCGGGTTATAGTTGTTCTTTAGTTTAAAGTGGTACCTATTGGGGTCATGGTTTAGATCAAAAAAAGTTGTAAAATATGTAGTCTCCTAAATACTAAGAATTTAAAACAAAACGCCAATGATCATCTTTTCTCTAGGATAACATGTACAGCTTCAGCAGTCGTGACGTGAGATGTTTTTTGAAACCCCAACTGAGTTAAGTTCAACCCTTGAAAAAGATTTTCACCTTCATCCAAAAAAACAGGTGAATAAGCAAGATGCATTTCATCAATAAGTCCTTGTTGAAGATACTGGCGGATCGTAGTAACTCCACCACCAACCCGAATATCCTTAGCCTTAGCCTTAGCCGCGGCCTTTGCTTGCTCAAGTGCAGATTCAATTCCATCGGTTACAAAATAAAAGGTGGTTCCCCCTTCCATGACGAGGGGCTCTCGAGGATGGTGAGTGAGAACATAAACGGGAACGTGATAAGGTGGATTGGGTCCCCACCATCCCTTCCACGAATGGTCAATCCAAGGGCCTCGCACGGGACCAAACATATTGCGACCCAAGATCCATGCGCCAAGATTGTTCATTGCTCGCTCGGCAAAATCATTATCAACACCAAGTTCTCCACCTGGCTGTGCTCCATGCATTTTCTGAAAAGAATGAGTTTTGAAAACCCAGGTATGGGGTTCCATACCCCGAATACCAAGGGGATTATTAAGAGGTTGCTTCTAAGTCTTCAGAATATTGACAACTTGTCCGAGTTTGTGTCAGTTATTTCTCTTTACGAGTTCCGCAAAAATTTCCTAAAACAATTTAGTGCCTGTTCAATGTATATATTAAAAAATAAAGTTGATTTATTTGAAGCTCTGGCACAAAGGGTGCAGTAGATATTTGTGGGGTTATTATTGGTGTATTTTTGGCACCACTTTGAGAAGGGGGAAGTGTGTTGTCTCTTTTGCTATTATTAGTTCTATCGCAACCAATGCAGGCTGGTAAAGTTAAGTTGGGTACGCCTGTTTCAGCAGAATCTAGGTAATCAATTCAGATCGGTGACAATAGTCGCTCTCTCAGAAATTTGGAAATCCTGTTTTCAATGGCTGCTTTTGGATTTAAATAAAGGTTGTTTGTCATCGTATTGAAAAAACGCAATTACTGTTTTATAAGGCTGAGTTTGGAGTGATATTGATAAGGAGACGCGCATGAAATTAGGAATTAAAGTCATTGCCACACTGGGCTTTATCGCTTTTGGTTTTTCTAAAGTCTACGGTTTGAGTGCCCAGGATTTGTCCCAGACTTTGAAGTCTCCTCAGGGACGCCTTGCCAAGATTCATCTTGGCGGAGGCATTGTATATGACACCATGATGATGGAGGCGTTTTATCAGCCTCGTAACTACGCTCCACTTTGGTTGTCCTCTGCAGAAGCCCGGGCTCGCTTAACCGTTGTTAGAGAACTCTTGCAAAAGTCTTATGTCCAGGGATTTGACCCTAGCTCCTACTGGCATCCAAAAATGGAAGCCTTTTATAACAATGATAATGGCAACCAACTTTCTGAATTGGCTTTTGAGTTGCTCGTCAGTGAATCTCTGATGCGGTATGTTCGCTCGATCAATATCGGCCAAGTAGAGCCGGTCCTTGTAGATGATGATATTAAGTTGTCCCGTAAGTCGTTTTCGGTTAATGAGTTAAATTTACTTCGTACGGCGATTGAGGGACCAGTGGCAGAGCTCGGCAATTCCATCGCGAAGTTTGAACCTCAGATTCCTCTTTACCAGCATTTAAAAAGTCAGCTGACGACAAATAAGAATCAATTTACGCAAGACCAGCTCAATAAAATGGCGGCGACACTTGAGAAGCTGCGTTGGTTGCCAAATGTTTTAGGTGAGCGCTATGCCTTTGTGAACTTAGCGATGACTGAATTAAAAATCATCGAAAATGGGAGTCCTGTTCTTGTTATGAAAACTGTTAATGGGCGGCCGGTTCGGCGGACACCAATGATGATTGATACAATGAAGAGAGTAGAGATCAATCCTACCTGGACAGTTCCTTTAAATCTCGCTATCTGGGACAAGCTTCCTAAAATAAAGGCCGACATTGGTTTTTTGGCTCGCAATCACATTAAGGTTTTTCGTCCTGGTTCTCGCTCACCTATAGAAGATGTGGCGAGTATAAATTGGAACTCCCTGAGTCGCGATTATTTTCCCTATATTTTGCAGCAGCAAGCGGGGCCAGGTAATGTGCTTGGAAAAGTGAAGTTTCCTTTGACCAATGGTTACTCTATTTACTTACACGACACGGATGAACGAAATTTATTTAGCGAAGCAAGTCCCCGGTTACGAAGTTCTGGTTGCGTGCGATTGCAAAAACCAATGGAGATGGCCGCGTATCTTCTGAAGGATCAAACGGTACCCCTCGGTAATGGTTGGGTTCAAGCCGACGGAACAGAGTTTCCAATAGGCACAACCTTTACTGAATCTATCCTTATGAGTCGGGTGGCGAAGTCCACCGATCTTAGCTCTGTGAACACTATTGGTATTCAAGTCGAAAAGCCGCTACCGCTCTACACGGCCTTTCTAACGGCAGATATGGATGACAAGGGTGGAGTTCGCTTTATCCAGGATAAATACAAACAGGATGCTCGTTTATTGGGAATTTTGAAAAATAAGGGGTCAGGAACGCCCCAAGCTCCGGTAGTGGCGCAGCCAGGATACGCTAAGCTGGTACCTGTATCTATCACTGGAGAATTAGGGCCAACTCAGCTTTTTGGAAATGTGGTTGCTGTTCGTTGCGCAGTTATGCCGTATAAGGGTTGTGTGGATCTCGATGCTGACGGCAATGAGGCTCGCGAAGAGTTTCATTTCAGCCTCAATCAGGAAGTTAAGATCCCTGAAGGGTATTATATTGTTGGCGCTGAAAATACCATGTTGCCAGGCTGGTTGGAAGTTAAGTGTAAAGAAGATTTGTTTGATGGATGCGAACCTGTGGTTGTTAATTTGGAAAAAATTTCGATTCCCGAGGATTTGGCTCAGTCCGATGAAGTGTTTGTTTATCGCGATTTAACAAGTATCGTGGAGCAAAACAAAATTCTTTCCCAGAGCTTTCACAATGGACAAGCTCTGATCAAAGAAACCCCGATTAGTGCCAAGAACTTTTATGTTCCAGGTCTCAATCAAATGGATGTGGTGCAACGGCTGAATACGGATTTTTGCAACTCTATCAATGGTGGAAGTGTTAGGGATGTGGCGCCAGAAGTGGCTAAATATTGCTCTGGTTTAAGCCGGGTGATTGGTATGGCCGAATACATAGAGCTTCCTGTAGAGGTCGAAAACGAGCGGACCGAGGGAACGAGTGACCAGGTTCGGTCCTCTAAAGCAATGAAAGTATTTCAATTCCCTAAGGACGATTCGCAGGGGCAAGCCGCTAATCAGTGGAGCCAACGCTGGGTCGGCGCTCCCGGGAACTGGATTGATTTTAGTCATCGTCGTTATTTGGTGGCGGCACCATTGTTCCCAAGAAACATTCCCCCGGAAAAGCGATTTGTTGCTGTCCTGCCTGGTCAATACAGAATTTTAGCAGTGAATTCCGAGGGAAGTGCCGTTGGGCAGGCAAAGGTGCGTACTGAAAACATTGACGAAAATTATGAGCGAATTGCGCGAAAGGTAGTTTTAGGAGAAGAGTAGAATCTGAGTCGGGATAGTCGATTCTCGGAAAAGATTTCAACTATTTGAATAAAAAATTGCTTTGAGATTTCGGATATCTCAAAGTGTTTGCTGCTGTGCTTCGTTTTTCTTTTACTAGGATGGCTAAGGGTAAAGTGAGCGCGGCAGAAAATGAGGATGGGGCGAAGTATGAGCAATGACAGTCTAAAAGGTCATATTCTAAATACCTTAAGTCATTATCCAAAGAATGTTCTTTTGGAGGATGATTACAGCACATGGACGGGCGAGCAATTGAGTTCCCATCTGCAGTCAATTGTGACTCGGATTGAATTACAGTCTTTACCTCACTCTCGGGTTGGAATCTGTTTTGACAACAGCACTGCGCAAGCGATTGCGATTCTGGCCAGCTTGGTCGCGGACCGTGTGCCAGTCATGATCAATAGCGTGGATTTGCTCGAAGGAAAAATTGATTGGATTCGCCATGCAAAATTAAACTTTGTGATCGCGTCTCAAGACTTGTCTGAGCGAATCGAAATCCCACATCTTGTTTTGAATGATCAAGGCGCTCCTGTGCTACTCATCGGTCGTACCACCATTTCTGCTGAACTTGATCAAGTGGTTTACTTTGGAGAATCCATACTGTTGCCCGAATTTCG
>CAZYOE010000055.1:16226-16443 GCA_964648725.1 uncultured Pseudobdellovibrionaceae bacterium
GTTCTCTTTACTTCGGGGTCAACGGGTGAACCTAAAGAAGTCTATATCCCAGAAATTGGCATCTTAAAGACGATCACTGACCTCGTCGAAAAATTTGACTTAACCGATAAATCCGTAGCCTCTGTTACATTGCCAGTTTGTCATAGTATGGCTCTGAACACGCAGTTCTTTCCGACTTTCGCGGTTGGAGGAAAGTGCAGATTTTATAATCTTCGGC